>JACPTH010000504.1 GCA_016192885.1 bacterium
CCCCCGCTTCAAGGTAAGAATCTCCCAGCGCCAAAGAAACACGGGGATCCTTTGATTTCCGCGCGGCAAGAGCCAATAGTTTTAGCGCGTTTCCATTATCATTGTTTTCCTTCATCTCCAACGCCCTCTCAAGCAATTCATTCGCCGGAAGGTCTTTGTACATGTCTTGAGGGTTCTCTAGCGGAAGTAAATCCGATGAAGTTGAAGCAAGACTATTAGGCGCTGAAGATGCCGTTTCAACGGGTGGGTTGGAAACGGTTCCCTTTTGGATTTTCTTCAAAGGTTCTTTGGGTTTTGGGGAAGCTAAAACGATCGCGGCCCTTTTTTTATGTTCCTCAACTAATTTAAGCCTTTCAGTTGCTTTGGCGACCATCTCCTTGGAAGGCTTTAAATCTAAAAATTTCCGCAACCCTCTTTCCGCGCTATCATAATCCCCGAAGAAATCCTTGAAAATGCAAAAGAAGTAAATTGCGTTTTTATCTTTTTCTTTAATTCGCTGGGCATAGTAATTCAACCCTGCTTCAATGAAACCATCATCGTTTCCGCCTAAATAATCGGGGTCTAGCTCGACGCACTCAATGAATTTTTCAAATGCCGATTCAAATTTCCCATCCAATTTTTCTGATTTAGCTCGGGCGAACAATTCTCGAGCTTTCTTTTGGGTTTCTGATAGCGGAGATTCGCTTTGAGTCTCAGTTTGCGATGCATTCCCCTGTTTCTTTAACTTTTGCTCAATTACAAGAATTCTTAAGCCCACATTTCGCAAGCTTGGTTGAAGGGTTTGAGCATTTTTGAACGCTTCAAGCGCTTCTTTTAAAAGGTTTGCAGCTTCGTAGCTAAAACCAAGGGCCACCCAAAAAATAGCATTTTTCGAATCGGATTTAATTGAATCTTTTAAAATGGTTATAGCCTTTTCCGGTTTTTTTTGTCGAAGAAGTTCCTTCACATTTTTTAGAATTCTTTTGGACTCACTCTCTTCTATCTGCCCAAGGCAGCTCCCAACAAAAAAAAATTGGGCAAAAAGCAACAAAACCAAACACCGGAAAACTTTTAGCATTTATCACCACCAACAGTTCTAGATAAAAAATAGGTTTTAATTAATCTTTCTTTCGAGTTTAACTTGCTTAGAGACAAATTCGGTACGGCTAGCAATACTATCACGCGGGTCATTTGCATAGCCCATGGCTTCAATATGACAAACCTGATAAACAGTTCCGGCTTCTGTTCCTTGCGTTTCAGTATAATAATTCGAAACCGTGAATTTTGTGATTTTATACCCCCAGCCGGTTTCTCCTTGTTTAAAATTAAAAGAAAGAGGGACGCCTCCTGGTCCGCCTGGGGGGGAACTCGAATGTAAGTCGCTCATGAAAATATCCATGGCAACATTATTTTTATAAAGGATGGGAGTTTCTGTTGAAACTTGTTGATTTCCAAAAGTACTGAAAAATGGGCATATTCCCCTTGCAAGCGCCCCGGCTTGATAAGCCTCGCGAGGCAAAACTCTTAACTTGAGAAGAGCGTGCTGAATCCCTCCCATTGCCATATAATACGCCTTCTTTTGGGTGTATGAAGAAAGGTTTTGTTTCTTTACCGTTGTTCGAGAAGTGGTCATCGAAAACAGCAAGGTGATAGCCACGGTTACGAAAAGGAGAGACATGGGAATCGCCATTCCTCTTCTTCCTAGGTAATTCACGGTTTTATAACCTGGCTTTCCGAGTTCTAAGTACAATAGGCTTCTCATACGCGGTAACTCCGACGGGTTTCCATTTCACTTCCAGTTCGACATCTTTTAAATCACCGTCAAACGATACTCCGATCGA
>JACPTH010000505.1 GCA_016192885.1 bacterium
AGTTCGTCAGGAAACATTCTTCGCTTATGTGAAAGACCGACTTGTTCAAGAACTTCTTGTACCCTTGAATTTACCACTGAATCCTCGAAGTTTAATACGCGAAGGCCAAATGCCACATTCTCCGCAACGGTTCGGCGCTTAAGAAGTTGAAAATCTTGAAGCACGACGCCCATGTTTCGCCGCAAGTAAGGAATCCTGGATTCGGACATGGAAACAATATCCTTGCCGTCTACCACAACTTGACCTTCGGTCGGAATTTCCTCCCTAAAAAGGATACGTAAAAACGTGCTCTTTCCCGCGCCGCTAGGGCCAACAATAAAAACGAAATCTCCCGCTTCAATTGAAAGATTTATTCCGTTCAATGCCCTAACGCCGTTTGGATAAATTTTCGTGACATTTTTTAACATGATCATTTTGAAAATAAGGTTCCAAATTCGAAATTATTGCCTTCTATGAATTCCCGGCAAATTAATTCATTATATACCTAATTTCTCTATCGGAATTATTCATCATCTTTTTGATTCCTTCAAAAATTTGGAAAAAATTCGAAAGATTTTTAATTACTTTGTTTTTGATTTTTGATTAATTTATTTATGGCCGATGAATTAAGTAGTATTATTATTTTCCGGATCATATAAGAAAATCAGGTTTTACTATTGAAACAATAGCGGAGAATTAAAATGATCTTTGAGCTTCTGAGAATGTGTTACGACAAAGGGGCATCTGATCTGCATTTTAAGGTGGGGTATCCCCCGATTTTGCGTATTGACGGAAGCATGATTCCCTTGAAAATGAAGAAGATCGAGCAAAGCGATTATGAAAACATGCTGGAAGGGATTCTTGATGATTTTCAACTTCAAAAATTTGCTCAAAATAAAAAACTTGATTTGGGATACAGCTTTGCTAACGCGCGTTTTAGGGTAAATCTTTTTTACGACTATCGCGGAGGAAGCGGGGTTTTTAGAATGATCCCCTTTATGCAACTTGGGTTCGATGAAATTGGTTTGCCAAAAGCCGCTCGGGCAATGGTCGAACGACCTTTCGGGCTGGTTTTGGTTACAGGCGCGACAGGAGCCGGAAAATCCACGACCCTTTCGAGTTACATAACCCAAATCAACACTCATAAAGCGAAAAGCATTGTTACGATCGAGGACCCAATTGAATATCTTTTTGAAGATAAAATGAGCCTGATTTGCCAACGACAGGTAGGCGTCGATACTCGTTCCTTTGAAGACGGCATTCAGGGAGCGCTCCAAACCGATGCGGATATCATTATGGTCGGGGAACTTCGCGATCCGGACGCCGTTCATCTTACTTTAACCGCCGCCGAATCCGGAAAACTTGTCTTCGCCACTCTTCATAGCAATACCGCAATGCAGGGGATAGAGCGATTTATAAATCTATTTCCGCAGACCCAACATAGCCAAGTTTTAGGGCGCTTAGGAAATACGATCGTGGGAATTCTGACACAAACCTTGATTCCAAAGAAAGTTGGAAAAGGGAGGGTTGCCGCCTTCGAATTACTTTTAGGGCTTCCAATGATTCGAGCCCTAATTTCCGAGAACCGCATTCATCTCATTCAATCCTACATGGAATCGGGAGGCGATAGCGGAATGTGTACTTTAGACCAATCAATAGCGAATTTAATCCTTCATGAAAAAGTAAACATTGAAGAAGCTATTATGAGAGCCACAAACCAAGCCAACTTAAAGAAGCTCATCGAGCAAGGCGGAGGGGAAGCAGGAGGCCAACAGGCATGAAGCCGAAAATTTGCACTTTCTTTGATCAAGCCATCGAAATGGGAGCCAGCGATCTTACCCTTAAACCTGGGGCGCCTCCGGCATTTAGGCTTCATGGGCATTTGATTCATTCCGAGGAAGAGCCTTTGGCTTCCCAGGAAATGTATGACCTTTTTCTTCCCCTTATTGACGCGAAGAAGCAAATTTGCATGCGGGATAGATTTGACACCTTTTCTATGTATCCGTATAAAGATAAATCGAGAATAAGATATTACCTTTTCCAACAACGGGAAGGTTTTGCCGGGTCATTCCGTTTTATCCCTACCAAGGTTCCGAATATCGTAGACCTTGGTCTACCGCTTGATTTGGAAGTTCAGGCAAGCAAGCCCAGAGGGTTGTTTTTGGTCACCGGCCCGGCGGGCAGCGGAAAAACCCACACTTTGGCGGCAATGGTGAATTCGATAAACCGACGGTTTTCAAGACACATAATTACCATGGAATGCCCCATTGAATTTATCTATTCTCCCCTGCAATCGATTTTTACTCAAATAGAAGTTGGAACCATGATTCCGACTTACCAGGACGCTTTAACAAATGCGCTTCGAGAAGACCCGGATGTAATGCTGATCGGGGAAATGAAAGACAGAAAAACGGTAGAAATGGCTCTGGTAGCCGCTGAAACAGGGCATATGGTTTTTTCGACATTGCCGACACTTGGAGCCGGTGCTTCAATGGAGAGAATTGTAAGTTTTTTTCCCACAGACAAGCACGAGGAAGTTCGTCTTCAACTTTCTTTAAATCTAGTGGCAATTTTCTCTCAAATCCAGATTCCAAAAATATCTCCGCAACAAACCCCGAATATTGCCTACGAGTTAATGATAATGAACTCGGCAATTAGGACTCTGATTCGCGACAAGAAATATTCCCAGCTTCCATCCGCAATGGTGATGTCGAAACGAGAAGGGTGCATGACCCTAAAAGACTCGCTAACCCGTCTTTTGCGCGAGGAAACCACAAATCAATCAGTGGTAAAAGCCATGCTTCAGGAGATAGTTGAATGAATATTGCAGTGGAAAAAAAGATCCAGAGTTTCCTTGAAAAATCCGCTTCTAAACTACTTCCCTTGATGCAAGCGGACGTCCCCAACAAAATTCATAGCCTCGTGGCGCTATCGCTTGCAAGAATTAAAACCCCTCCATGTCGAGAACAGGTAAAGATTTACTTTAAAAACAACCCGGACGAAGAAGATTCTATAAAAGCTATTTCCCTAATCGGAGGCGAGGACGCGGCAAATCTTTTAATCGAGAGAATAAAAAGCAAGACCGCAAGAAATCGTGATGTGATTGCCGACGAATTGGGGAATTTTAAACAACCCTTCATTATTGAAAACTTAAAGGAATTCCTTTGCGATGAAGACCGCCACGTTCGTTATCAAGCCGCAAATAGTTTGTTTAAAATCGGGGGGCAATCCTGTGCTTTGGCAATGTGTAAATATATCTCAGACCCTGATGAATGGATATCTATGACTATCCTGAAGCACCTTTGTCGCTTAAAGGAACACGAGACAATCCCATTTCTGGCGGAACATTTTGCCAGAGACAGCGATATTCGCAGAAAAGCAATAATGGTTTCATTTTTATCCAGGTTTAAAAGCATTACCCTTGTTAACATTTTTGATGAAGGCCTAAAATTTGGAGATGCTAGATTAAAAGCTAATTCCATTGAAGCTATCGGTGAGCTTGAACTTCCTCAACGGGAAATTAAACTTCGCATTGCTCCCTTTATCAAAGATCCGAATAATCGAATAAAAGCAAATGCGATTCTTGCTCTGGCAAAAAGCGAACCAAATCTTATTCAATCGGAAATCGAGGAGATGATAAATTCCAGCGATGTACAGCTTCGACGAAGCGGGGCTTACATTCTTGGTCAAATTCCTTCCAAGGGAAATGAAGATTATGCTCGACAACTTATCGAAGATCCATCCGACGACGTTCGGAAGCGCATGGTTCTTTCATTGAGGAACTTCTCCCCCGAATTTGCTGTTTCGCAATTGGAAAGAACTATATTCGACCGAAACAACTGGAATAGAAAATATTCGGTGGATATCGCCAAGGAAATGCCAAATTTTCCGAAAGAGCCTATTTTAAAGCAGTTCAAGTCAGAAACTTCAGCCGGTAACCTAATTGCCTGCATGAGCTTTTTTGCCCGTTACCCCGACGAAGAAGCTGTTCGCCTAATCAAACAACGCGTTAAAGATAAGCGCAGAGCCGTTGTTTGCGAAGTGATTCGCGCAATCGGGGCGATAAAGAAGATCGACGGGCTCCTAGGAATTGCCCCGCAGATTGACCAAAAAGATCCTTTCATTCTTAAAGCTTTTGTTACAAATCTATTTAGTTTAGGAAAAATAGATGTTTTTGAAAGCACTCTAGAAAAGGCGGCCATTTTAAAGCGCCCGCCAATGAACGACCTCTATCTTCCAAGCATTGACGGATGTTTGGAAATTTTAAACCAAGGCGATCGAATTCCGATCGGACTCATGAATGAATTATCCGGAAACACTTCAGTTCCGACCACCAC
>JACPTH010000236.1 GCA_016192885.1 bacterium
CAAAAATCTCTTGCAAATTCCACTTAGCGATACCGGCAAAAACCATCTTTTTGCAATTGCTATCTCTTTCCTCGATCCTAACAAGTTCAAACCTCTTCGGCGATCGCTCATATAATATCCTGTACCCCGCTTCCAAATCAAGGTTTTTTTTCTCCGAAGGTTCAATAAGCTTTTTGGAAGAGCCCTCCATTCTTCTCTGGATACAAAGTATTTGTACCTTTTCCGAAGGCGTTTGCATATCTTTCTTTTCCAAGGAAATGTCTTCCTCTTTAATTTGCCATGATGGAGAAGATTCGGTTGTCATCGACCAGGATATATCTTCTCGAAGCTGGTCGAAAAGAAGAGTGGCTTTTCGATTCAACTCTTGAATTTTCTCAAGGTGGGAAGCGGTACCCTTCATTTGCCGAAACCAGAACGTTCCCAACGTCAAAAGAAAAATTACAAACCCGCTTGATATCAAGAGTTCTACAAGGGAAAATCCATCCGAAAACGGAGACGGTTTTTTGAAAACATTTTGTGGAGAAAAAGAACCATTTATTGGCGAAAGTTGCGACAATGTTACTTTTCGCTTAGATTTATCCACATTTTGAGTATCCGCAGGATCTACAAATCACGCAGCCACCCTCATGTTCTAACATCTCAGAACATTCGGGGCAGTTTCTTCCGGGGTTAGAGCTGTCAGGTACCCAATCAAAACCAGCCGGTAACGACGAGCCAGACTTAACCTCTCTCGTTTTTTCCCCTTTTTGAATTTTGTAGTTTTTAAAATATTTCTCTATTGACTTTCCGATAGCATCCGGGCATGAAAGAATTTTTCCCCCGTTTCCGGAAGACCCTCCCCGCTGAAGAGTCGATAAACAGCGTATCCCCTTTAGCTGATCAAGAAGCTCCTCGACATCGATTCCGGCACGAAGGGCCAAGGAAACAAGACGAGCGGTGGCTTCAGATTGCGAAGGGCACCCTCCCGCTCGCCCCAAACTTGTGAAGACTTCGCAGATTCCATTTTCATCTGAATTAACGGTAATATACAAGTTTCCACAACCTATTTTAACTCTCTCAGTTGCCCCTTCCGTGAGGCTGGGACGAGGCCTTGGGACGATGTGGGAAACCGGTTGTTTTTTTCCACAATGCTTGCCGGTACCCACATTCAAAACTTGCTCGTCCCTCGACCCGTCACGGTAAACCGTCACTCCCTTACACCCTAGAGTATGCGCCATAAGATATACACTCTCAACATCTTTTATGGTGGCCGTACGGGAAAAATTTACCGTCTTGCTTACCGCATTATCAGTGTGTTTCTGGAAAGCCGCTTGCATTCGAATATGCCACTCGGGAGAAATATCATGCGAGGTTACAAATACCTTCTTTACGGATTCAGGAACCTGGGAAATCCCCTTTAGATTTCCTTGGCGCGCAATTTTTTCCATGATGTCGGGTGAAAGCAATAGTAGTAATCGTAGCGTTTCTGCGCGGGGGGAGACCGCGGCGTTCAAGGGATGAACCGGGAAAATTTGGAAAAGCGCCTCGTTCTCGGGCTAAATCTATTGAAGATTGAGTTGCCTCCCGTTCGATGAAGGAAACAACTTCTTCAGCCAAAGAGATTCCTTCCTCGGAGTCATACGCTACACCTAGTTTTACTAATAAATCAGCCCACCCCATAACTCCAAGACCGATCTTTCGATTTGCCTTGGTCATTTTTTCAATTCCATCCAACGGATATCTATTTACCTCAATAACATTGTCCAAAAAGCGAACCACATCCCGTATAACTTCTCTCAGGCGTAAATAATCAATCTTTACTCCCTTTTCGCTTGAAATTGCAAATTGGGAAGGTTATCGCGATTAATGCGGTCCAAAAAGATTATTCCGGGTTCACCGTTTCGCCAAGCGCGTTCTACCATCATATTAAACACTTTCCTGCCGTTAAGGGTCCCAACTACTTTTTGAGTTCTTGGATTACAAAGATCGTAATCCGTATCTTTTTCGACCGCGGTCATAAAAGTGTTGGTTACCGCGACGGAAATGTTAAAATTCGTTAAGGAGTCATTTTCTTCCTTTGACCGTATGAAATCAAGAATATCCGGGTGATCCACCCGTAAAATTCCCATATTTGCCCCGCGCCTGATGCCGCCTTGCTTGATTATTTCGGTAGCCATGTTAAAAACTTTCATAAAGGAAACCGGACCCGAACTTACACCG
>JACPTH010000506.1 GCA_016192885.1 bacterium
ACATCGCTTTCACCAGCTCAAAATCCGCCGAAAGGGACTTGGTTTTAAAGGCGGCTTCGCAAGCCCTAAGCCATTTTTTTGCTGTGCGAAGGGTTTCCAGAACCGGTTTTACATCCAAGAAATAAAAAGGCTCGGCTCGATTGGCAATATACTGACCCTTAAGACGGTTACTAAAATACTGTTTTCGAGCTTTTAATGTATGGACAAGGGTCAAGTACAACCTGGACTTATCGATTATTTCCCCGGATTTTGCGTCTTTTTCGCCGCTTTCGAGAATTCTAACTATTTCATCCAACTCGGTGACCCCGTAGTTTCGCTCATCGATGCTCTCCAGCTTTTCCTTAGCGGAATAAAAGTATTGCTGCGGGGTGATTGAAAGAAGGCCTTGTTTCCCTGCAGCGCAACCGTGAAGAGAAAGCGCAAGATAAAAGGCGCAAAAGGAATACGCTATTACTTTAAAAAAGCGCAAAAAAACAATTTGAAAATGTGGCACTTTCATACATCTTTCAGTTTTATCTGAACCCTGCCTTTTTGGTACCCTGCCGATTTATCGCGATCGTAGAACACAACATAGTTCTTTTGAATCAGGTCGGTGATTAAAGCCTCGACTTTACTAAATCGAAACTGGTCATCCTCATATTTGGGACCAAGTTCAACAAATTTATTATCTTCCACGAAGAACAAATATTGCATTACGGAGTAAATCCCTTCCGGGGCGTCTCGATTTTTATCGAGATACAAATTTACGACTTCGATTTTTGGAACCCTGGTCGGGTCCTTTCCAGACTCTTCAGCTTTATGCTGAAGCTGTTGATAAATTTCCTTTGTGTCTCCCCAGTCTTTTGCCTGAATCATGGCGCAATCAAGATCGTATTCAAGATCTCCGGAACCTTTACAATGATACATAGTAGGTCGTTCCGGGCTATCGGTTGCGTCTATTTGGCAACCTTCCTTGGAAAGAGAGCTTATCGTCATGATAGGGTTGTTTAGCTCGATTGAAAGAGCTTTTAATTCGGTGGATATTTCTTCAACTTTGAATTTTTCGTCCATGTAGGTGCGGGAAAGAGGCATTTTTTGAATGTAATCAACGAAAATCATTATGTCGTCCGTGTTGAAATCCTGCATTACATTGTACGCGTAGGTTCTGATCCTATCTATGGTATCCACTTTTGTGGCTTCAATGATGTAAAAATAATCCATGTAATTTTGCATCTTTTTCCAACCGCTCATGAATTTGGAATCCATGACCAAATCGGATCTAATTTTCTTTCGCTGGAGGGAGTCAGGGTTCAAACGGCTTTCTTTGGCTAACAGCCTATAGGTAAGATTCTTCTTTGTTTGCTCATATGTAAAAAAGAGAACCGGGATTTTGCAATTCGTAGCTGTACATGTCGCAAGTTCGAGAGTAAAAGTGGTTTTTCCGCGGCGAGGGGCTCCCGCGATGGCATACATAAACCCCTTTCGAAAACCGGAAAGCGCGACATTCAAATAGTGAAAAGGTTCGAATGAATAGCCGATTATTTCGACTTCTCCATTCACTTCTCGATCTTCAATGTCTTTTACGATGTCACGCATTTCCTCTTTTACAAGGTTAATTCGCTTCGTGCTTCTTGCCTTTTGGATATTGCGCATTTCGGTAACAATGTTACTGGTAAAAGCCTCGAGTGTTACGGGTTTTTCCGGGTCAGGGTGGTCAATAAATGACGTGATTCGTTCAGAAACTTCCTTGAGCTTTCTCTTCAAGGC
>JACPTH010000507.1 GCA_016192885.1 bacterium
TGAGGATTTAAAGTAAACAGTTTTGGCTATAAAAAGAAGGTAATTTTTGGCGGATTCGAAATTCCAAGTAACTTGCGAAGCGTACACCGACTCTTATGGTGTTTTACCGCTTGAGATAAAGCCTTTTGGAATCGGAAAATGGCTGAACACTTTTATTCTTCGCATTCACGCGGATAGAATAGAAGTTCTTCGAAAGTCTTTCCAGGAAGAAATTTTCTTTTCCAATTTTAAGCAAATTGAAGCAGCCAAAACGACAATTTCAATTACTCATGGGGAAATTGAACCCTTTTCAACAATTCATTTTAAAGGGGTTGATAATTCAAAAACGCTTAAAGCATTACTAGAAAAACTGATTTCTGAAAACCTTAGATGGGAAAAAATAAAGATCTCGTCATTTTCCCTTTCGGATGTTTCAAGTATTTTAAATGAGACTCTTGCTTGGCGGGGCCATCCGTTTGTGGCGGCCACAGAGTTTCTTTTAAATTCGGCTTTTAACTTCGATGCAACTGATTTTCACCTGGAACCTGCCTCTGAAAAGGTTCGAATTACATTTAGGATCGGGCGAGAACTTTGCGAAGTAGGGGATTATTCTATCCACTCCCATCGCGGAATAGTAAGCAGGATGAAATACCTGGCGAAATGCCAATCACATCTTTCCGGAATTCCGCAAGAAGGTTCTTTGTCGCTTTCTTCTGCAAACATAGCAGATGCACGGGTTTCGGTTTTCCCTTCAACTTATGGTGAAAGGTGTTCGGTTAGAATTATTAAACCCAATAAATTTCCAGGGGTTGATTCCCTTGGTTGGGATGCAAAAGAAGCAAAATGTTGGAGGGAACTTATTTCTAGGGGGCCCGGGTTATTGGTAATTTCCGGCCCGGTCGGGAGCGGAAAAACCACGACCCTTTATGCCACTCTTTCCGAGTTGGCCCAATCGGGGTTAGAGGGAAAATTAAAAAGGATAGTTACCCTTGAAGATCCTGTTGAGGGGCGGGTTCATGGGGTTTGTCAAGCGTCGCTTGACTCAAAATCGGGCCTTGGGCTCGCGCAAGCTTTTAAGCATCTTTTGCGACAAGACCCTGATATTATTGCATTGGGAGAAATCAGGGACGCGGAAACACTTAAAGAGGCTTTACAAGCCGGATTAGCCGGTCACCTCGTTTTTACAACTTTTCACTCCCCCAGCCCGGAAGGAACGATTCATCGGATGCTTCATATGGGTTTGGAGCGGCATTTGTTAAAATCGGGCCTTAGGGGAATAATAAATCTTTCAATACCTTCCGCGACTGAGAACAGGAAGGTGCCCCGTTCAAACGACCGCGATTTTTTCTTCCTAAACCGGCAAATCAGAACTCAAGTATCCATAATGGGAACCGATGATTTGGCTTCAATAATTGATTAAAACCACCTAACCGAAACGACTTTTCTATCCGTATAAAAATCTATACATTCGCTTCCATGCGCTTTTAGGTCGCCCAAAAACGAATCGCCTGCCCCGCCGAAGGAGAAATACGCCATTGGCGCGGCA
>JACPTH010000511.1 GCA_016192885.1 bacterium
AAATAGCGCTTCCTCGCAAGGAGGGAAACAATAAATGGGACAAAAAGTAAATCCGATTGGTCTCCGCCTCGGAATTGTTAGAACCTGGGATTCGAGATGGCTTGCTAGGCGCGGCGAGTATGCTTCATTCCTTCATGAAGACGTAAAAATTCGTGAATTTATTGACAAAAAGCAGTTTCCCCGGGAAGGGATTAGCCGCATTGAAATCGAGCGTAAATCCAACACCAAAGTTAAAGTGACAATTCACACTGCAAGACCGGGTGTAATCATTGGTAGAGGCGGGGAGCGAGTTGATGTCCTTAAAAAAGATCTGGAAAAGTTGACTGATAAATCAGTGTTTCTTTCAATTCTAGAAATTAAGCAACCTGATTGTGACGCGAAAATTATTGCGGAAAATGTCGCCATGCAACTTGAGAAGAGAATTTCCCATAGAAGGGCCATGAAACAAACTATTAGTCGTTCAATGCGTGCAGGAGCGGAAGGAATTAAAATTGTTTGCTCCGGTCGCCTTGGGGGAGCTGAAATTAGTCGGGCAGAATGGATGCGCGAAGGCCGAGTTCCTTTGCACACCTTGCGAGCGGACATTGACTTTGCAACTTCCACCGCGGTTACAACTTTCGGTTGCGTGGGCGTAAAAGTGTGGGTTTTTAAAGGTGAAAAGATAGGGAAATCTTTATCCCCCGAGACACCTTTACCACGCGAAACCACTTTTTAGCATTATTAAGGAGGGATTCTGGCTATGTTAATTCCCGCAAGGACCAAATATCGAAAACAACAAAGGGGAAGAATGAGGGGCCTTAGTAAAGGTGGAAAGTACCTTGCCTTTGGAACCTATGGGTTACAAGCAATGGAATGTTGCTGGATGACGGGGAATCAAATTGAAGCAGCGCGAAAGGTTATTACCAGGACAGTAAAGCGGGGAGGAAAAATGTGGATTCGAGTTTTTCCCGACAAACCCGTTTCAAAGAAACCCTTGGAAACCCGCATGGGGAAAGGTAAAGGGGCGCCGGAATTTTGGGTCGCGGTAGTTAAGCCCGGGCGCGTATTATTTGAACTCGAAGGAGTCCCGGAAATCGTTGCAAAGGAGTCCCTTACCCTTGCAGGCCATAAACTTCCAATTCGTACTCAAGTCATTATGAATAAGTAAGAAGGTAATAGTAATGAAAAACCGCGAAAATTTTGAAGAACTATCTGAACAGGAATTAAAAGAAAAGTATCTGCATTTTAAAGAGGAACTCTTTAATCTTCGTTTTCAAGTTGTAACAGGCCAATTATCCAATAACTCGAGGATTTCGGTTGTTCGAAAGAATATTGCTAGAGTTCAAACCTTTTTAACAAAATTAGAAAGCAATAAGATCGCAAAAGGGTTAAAAGAAGAGTATGAAAAAATGATTTCCGCCCGGGGGATCGACCCCAAGAAAACCCCCCTTAAACTCAGAGTGGCGTATTTAAAAGCCCAGATTTCAGGGAAA
>JACPTH010000237.1 GCA_016192885.1 bacterium
AACAATGGGGGCAACGTATCCTCCCTCGGAGAATGGGAAGGTTAGAACTCAGCAACAAAACCTTCCGAACGGGTCGGTTTACATTGTTCAGCAAGGGGACACCATGCCCTCCATAGCCAAGAAGCTTCTTGGAAGCAGCAAACGTTGGCGAGAAATCTTGACTTTTAATCAGATTTCAGATCCAAACTTGATTAGGGCTGGACAAAGATTGCAAATCCCCTCAGGGAATCACCTTGAGACTCGCCCTGAACCTGAGTATCATCAAACTCAGAATGGAAGAACTTCTCCTCAAGTTTCTTCCTCTAAAGATCCGTCTCAAGAATATGAGGTAGCTGAGCCCGAAGCGGAAACTCCCCAGACCCAACCCAGAGAAGGGAAAAATTATTCAGACTCAGGGAGTGTTTCTGCGGATGCGGAAGAAGCTGACGCAAGTTATTATGGCCAATCCGGTGGAACATACACCATCCAGCGCGGGGATACGATGGCAAAAATTGCCAAAAACCTGCTTGGATCAAGCAAAAGATGGCATGAAATTTCTCGCGCAAACCCAAATCTAAACCCGAATAAGTTGGTTGTCGGGCAATCAATAGTAATACCAGGGTCAACAACCGTACCGCAGTTCCAATCTCCTATGGAGGTCGCCCAAGTCCCTCCCCTCAACAGCCCTTCTTCTTTTGACGCCACAGGTTACCCCCCTCCGCTCGCAATGACCCCAACATATGAACCTCCGCCGGCCGCTCCCCCTCCGATGGGGTACCCAGGCGGCGGATATGCACCTCCGCCAGCGATAGGAACCCCTCAACAACCTCCCGCTGTTTATCCACCCCCCGCTTTTGAGCCGCCTCCGCCCCCGCCCTTAATGAGCGGGTCCGAGGTTCCTATGCCCGCAGGTCCTACGGTTATGCCTCCTGCAGGACAACCCTTATACCACGAGGTAAGGTATCGGTTACCGGATGAATTAAAAACGACTGAAACAACCCCTTATTTTGCAAACTTCCAGGGATATCATGGACTTTTTGATACTGAAAACGCTCTTTACCCTTACATCAAGACCTGGCATTTTGGATTCCATTTTCGCTACGACAAATATGACTTCTTAAACGGAAACCCCTCGGTCGTGAATGGACGCCAGTGGATAATTCCAATAAATTTATTGTACACCGGCCATCGACTAATGGCGGGAGTTACCGTGCCCTTCCAAGATTGGGAAGTTACCACCGCCGCCGGTGGAGCTCCAACCGTGAGATTAAGCGGAGCACACGACCCGGAGGTGAAAGCTGGTTATCAAATTTGGAAAAACCAAGAAGGAACTCATGCGGTCGCTCTCCATGTTGCTGGCCGCTTCCCTTCAGGGAACAACCATCAGCCTCTTGCTACATTGACCGGGAAAACTCGCGTTGGAGTTAGAATTGGCCCCGCAAATGCCACAAGGGGGGCTTGGTCGGAATTCGGAGGAGCTTATTCAGGCGTGCTTGGTGATCGTTGGAATAGTCATTTAAACCTTGGCGTTGCAAACGATGCCGAAGATAATATAACCAGGTATCTTTATAGGGGTTCCCTGGATTACCGTGTTAATCACAACTTTAGCCTGGTTAGCGAAGTAAATGGAACAACTTGGGAAATGGATAACGGGCCTGATGGGGCCGTAGTTGACCTGACGTTAGGCATGGCTCTCTTTAATCGAGGTTGGCAAGCGGTTCTTGGATTTCCAATTTCCCTCCAACACCATTGGGGTTATGGTCATAACTTTGGGGTAACCCTAGGGCTGAACGGAAGATGGGATTAAAAGAAAAAAACTAGGTTATCAAAATGCCCCGGCTGTCCTTTTGACCGGGGCATATTTAGCTCTTCTCGAAGCTCATAAAATCTTTGCTTGAATGGAAAATTACATTGTGCTAAAATATCTCCGAAAGAGGGACAAATGCGGGGCGTGGCGCAGTTGGTAGCGTACTTGAATGGGGTTCAAGTGGTCGCCAGTTCGAGTCTGGCCGCCCCGACCGGTTTTGCGGGTTCCCAGTTAAAAGGGGGTACCCGCTTTCCTGGTTTTTGGCCCTTGAAAGAAAGTTGCTTTTTTAATAGAGGCATTTATGCCTGATAGCTTTTTTGTTTTTGAATCCAAGAGTGATGAAATTTCAATTGCAGATGCGATAAAATCCTTGGCCAATCCTTCGGCTGATTCCCCTTCTGTAAAAGCCACAAGCGGCTGCACTCCGGAAGCTTGCAAAGCCATTTTACGGTACATCAAAATTACCCCAAAATTCTTAAAAGAAGGCAAACACCCCCTACTTGGCCAATTTCTTGAAATTGAGCAAACCGGAAATTTGGGAGGCCGCTGGGTTTCCGTTTTGCAAAACCTGATAAAGAGCGAAGCTTCTGACGATCGAAAGGAAATCCTGGAATACCTTAGTTTCCAAACCTGTCTTCAATTTCAGGAAGCCGAATTTCTTTTCCCTGAAATTCAAAACAATATTCTCGATTCTGATGCTCAAATACGCTATTTCGCTAGAAAGGCAAAGGATAACTTTCAAACCCTTTACCCTACATTAAAAAACTGGGGGGATGGAAAAATCGAAGATTCCCCAAAAGAGGCCAAGGGAGCCATTGAACCCAAAGAAATATTGCTCAGGAAATTGAAACTTGGAAGTCGCTATATTGTTTTCGATGCGATAGATCGCTTGACCGAAAGTCAGGATACAACCTTAACCGTTCCCCTTCTTGATTTTTTGAAAGAAGAACCTGACTTGCACAAAGTTGCCCACCTTCTTCAAAGAATTAGCCGAATAAAAGATCCAAGGATTTCAGCTACATTGGAAACCTGGTTGAATCACCCCGAACCGAGGGTGGTTGCAAACGCCTTGGAAGGCTTGTGCTCATGTGAAAAACCGGAATTAAAAGAGATTTTTTTGAAATTTTCAAACTCGGAAGATAACCGAATTCGTGCGAATGCGGTAAGAGCTCTTTATCAATATGATCCAAAAACCGCGCAAAAAAACCTTGAAGAAATGATAACCAGCAATAATATTGCCCTTCAAGATTCTGCTCTCTACCTCCTTGGGGTTCTCCTTCCCGATAATTTTGATTCCCTAATTGATGAAGCCATTAGCTCTAAATTCCCATCCATTCGTCTTAATGCTTTAGATACTATGAAGCAATCAATTATCTCGAAGAAACTGAAATCGTTCGAGAAAAAACCTTCAGGCTCCTCCGAGGACGAGGGGTTTTTAGGCTTTTTGGCATCAGTTTTAATTGGCGGAGCATTAGCGATAATTTCAATGAAATTTCACGGAACAATTTTCTTATTGTTTATTCTACCTTTTTTGCTCTTTGGAATTATGATTCTCCGTCGCGGGTTAATTTCTGAAAAAATGTTCCTTGTTTCAACTTTCGTAACTTGCTTGGTGATAGGCCGTGACCCCCTTTTGGCCCTCCTTGGAATCATGGCCATCTGGGTCGGGAATCTGCATCCCGGGCCGGAAAACCGGCAAAACCCAAGCATGGTCGCTCCTTGGCTGGTGGCGATTTTTGCTTTTCTCGCGAACGAATTTCAATTGCAAGGAATAAGCGGTTTATATGACGCACTTGGCGCCATTGGAGTTGCTCAGGGGGTTCACGACCCAATTCTGTCGAAGATAATTGACGAACGAAGAACTTTTAAGATTATTCAAATCGCTTGTACTTCTGTTTTTATCCCTTTTATTTTTTTCGGCTACAAGTGGTTTGCCGCAAAGCAGAGCGATAATTTTAAAAGAAAATTTTTGGTGGGTTCCACTCTTGCAGGTTGTTTTTTAACGGTTCTTCTCCACTTTTTCCACTACCTGAACTTAAATGTTTACCTTTTTACCCAAGGGTTTGTTGACACAGATTTGCTAATTAAGCTTCTATCAAAATAAAAAACCGCCTAAAAACAACTATCAGCTGCCGGCTTTTTAGGCTGACAGCTGATAGCGGATAACTAATTATTTATTCTGAAGGCTTTTATCTAACGTTCTGACCGTTGTTCGGCTACCGAAGACCGGAATTGTAGTCGTGAGAGTTCGAGTATTTACCGCATTTGCCGGAGTTCCAGGAGAGGCGAAATAAGAATAGGTTCGCCAGCTATAGTTGGTGTCGTTCGGTGGAGTGTTGCCAAGTGTCCGGTAGCTCCACTCCTTTGCGTTATCAGTCGTGACCATTTGAAGCTGAAAAGCCATCGGAAAATCCGTTGGGCTCCCGCGGAACATCCCCGTTAGTGGCGAAGCACCTTTTGAAGTTGTCCATGGCGTTAAGGTGGTAGTTCCATCAGATTTAAGATAATAAAGACTAACATTGCAGCTTGAGCTTCCGCAGTTATCGCCCGAATTGGTGGAAAGTTCAAATTCTACGTTGTCTTCAAGATATTGAGGCGGAATGTTTGCCTTAATCTGATCGAGAAGGTTGACACCCTCCGAATAGCTAACATCGGTGAAATTCTTTTTTGCCTTGTCGGCTCCTAAAGATTTTAAAACCCGCGGGAGCGATGGACACCCCGCGAAATCTCCGACACTCCCAAGCGTTCCGCCATTGCCAGGAGACGCAGCCAAAGCGTCTTTGGGAATCCAGTTAATTGCACTAGGGGCTGTATTCGCCGTTTTGCTAACTTGATCTATCAAAACAAGCCCTGAACCTATCGCCGGGTAATTCGCGGGAGGGAAATATGTTGGGAATGTCACCGAATTCCCTTCTTTCCTGTCGGTCAATGTCGCCCATGGAATCGGAGGAATGTTGTCGCGAACATTTAAACAGAGGTTGAGCGGATAAATGCCTGAATTCCCCGAGGAATCGGAAATCTCAACATAGAAAGCATAGGGTTGATACCCGGCAGAGTTATTCGCCCAATTTAGCGGAACCCTGTTCACCAGACTCCCACCGGCTTTCGTAAATTTCAAATCCGTAATACCGATACTATGTTTCACATAGGAATAGGTAGAGGTCGCGGTGAAAGAAAAACCAAGAGGATTATCAGGAACGTTTAACGATTGCCAGGATAACCAAT
>JACPTH010000512.1 GCA_016192885.1 bacterium
AAAGTAAACCTGAGTTGCTAAAAAAAATAGGGATTTTAGACCAACCTTTTTTTCATTTAAATTCAAGAAAAGCCCATGGACGAATTCTCGCGTCCGAAACAATTTCTGAAGATGATTTGCTTGAATCTTTTGTAAAAGATCCAACCTATGAATCCATGTTCAAAGAATTAATCTCTTTTTTTGACAGGGGAATGAAACTGAACCCTAATGACCCGAATTTTAAAGAAATTTCAAATTCCCTTTGGCGGGAAAAACAAGGTTCGAAAAACCCTTTTATAGGCGCTTTGGCCTGGAACATCGGATGGGGTTTTGAACTTCAAGAAGAATTAGACCAAAAAATCACTGAACTTTTAAAAAGGTTGTAGTTTTGAAAGCGTTAGCCATTTATAAATCGGCTTTAACCGCGGAACTCCACAATAAATTCGGTAGCAAATTAATAATGGTTTTTCCGATCGCTAATAGCTGAATGCTTGCATTGTTTTAATCGCCTGAGGGATCTCCAGGAACTCCTCCGGGAATATTCATTCCACCCGGCCCATTTTGAAACGAATTTTCGCCTTTGGAAAGCTCTTCTTCCGCCATCGCTTCGATTTCATCCCCCATATCTTCCCCCATCTCTTTTGCCATGGTTTTGGCCCATCGGGCAATGGATCTTGGGTCGCTCTCGTCAATTCCCGACAATTTTGATGGGTCCGCCATCGACTCAAGAATTTGTTCTTCGGATCGAATGGTTCTAAACCTTGAAATCATTCGGTCGCTTTTTCTTGAAGCGCAAAATTCACATGGCGGATGTTCGGAAATCTCGGAAACCTTGCAAAACACTGAAAACCTCTTTTTACAGTCTAAACAACGGTATTCATAAATAGGCATAATCGCTCCTTGGAGAGCCCCTTCTTCGGGAACTTTTTGAGTAGATTATAAGCGTATTTTATTGTAATATCAAGGTGGAAAATCTTATGGTAAGCGTTCGGTGTTAGGTTTCTTGGTTAAACTCCATTTCTCCTGTTCACTTCTTTATGATATTACCTGAATATATCGTGAAGCAAATCTCCAGGAGTTTTTGACGAATGCTGACCGCAGAAGGCGGATGGCCGCCCCGCGAAAGGTTTATTAATTCTTTAAGGTAACCCTTATGGAAAAGTCAACGCATGAATTAATTGCGAGCAGCGATGAGTTGCTTTGGAAACAGGGATGTGAGGCCCTTTCCGTAGAGCATACCGACTCCGCGTGCATCGCTTTAATCGGCCTTCTAGGGGATAAGATTTGGAGGAAACGCGAATTTGCCGCCAAGTTTTTAATCGAATGGGGGCCTGAAGTTGTTCCGAACCTTGTTAAGAGTTTAGATGAGACTCTGCCTGATCATTTTTATTGGAGTTTATTCGTTCTGGGTCATTTCGATATTCCAATCGGCCGGGAAAAAATTCTTCAAAATTTGAAATCTCCAAAAGCGGAAATTAGGGCATACGCAATTCGAGCCCTTTCTGTATGCGCTTCCCTGCAAAACGCAAGGGTCCTTTATCCCCTTTTGAGCGACCGCAATTGGACCATTCGAAAGCTTACGTTCGAAAAACTTTTTTCTTTTGGAAAAGTCATCCTTGAAGATCTTCGCCAAATTCTCTTGGATAACAAAGACGAACCGAGCCATTCGGTCGTGGCTCTTTTCGCGAAACTCGGACAGGAAAAGGTTCTTCCCGAGTTGATTAAGCTTTATCAAGAAGGTTCTTTCTCCATGCGATATTCAGTTGTTTCTGCTTTAAGTGAAGTTGAATTAGGCGAATCGGTAGATTTTATTATCCAATCCCTTTCTGATTCATCTTGGGTTATTCGGAAAAAATCCGCCGAAGTTTTGATTCAGATGGGAACGCGAATCTTCGATAGGCTTTCGGCTTGGTTCGGACAAGGCGATTCCATAATGAAACGCCAGATAATTGACATAATAGTTTCACTACTTGGCGAACGGGCCTTACCACTTATCCAAAGGTTACTTGGAAGCCCCGACCAGGAATACCGAATTTTGGCGGTTGAAAGTCTTAGCAAGCTTCCGGGAGATTCCGCGGCTAGATTACTTATCAAAAGCATGAACGACCAACACAGAATCGTAGCCGATTATGCTTCCGAATGCTTGGCAAAGAAGAGCAATCTAAATCTTGACCTCTTGGTCGAGCACCTCTCCACCGAAGACGAAAATTTGCGGTTTTTGATTATTAAAACCATCGGAACCATCGGCGGTTTGGCATTGAACCCGATTATTCAAATCCTTGAAAACGGCTCCAAAGATGAACGAATGTTTTTGCTAGGCGTCCTTCAAAGAATTTCCCCGTCCGAAAAACTTATCGATGCCCTAATTAAAATGTTGGGTGATTCCAGTTGGCCGATTAGAAGCGCCTCAGCCGCATGTTTAAAAGGTTATGGGGAAAAAGCCGTTCCGGGAATTGTCCGTGTTTTGAACCATGAATCCGATGATGTCCAATACTGGGCAAAGCGCGTGCTTTTTTCCATGGGGAACGTAGCGGTTGACTCCCTCACTCAAATCTTGGAACACGGGTCCGACCCGTCTCTTGTTCCCCATCTCATTTCCGCGCTTTTATCAGTCGATCACCCCGAGGCAGTCCCGGTAGTTCTAAGGTTCCTTCAAAATAATGATGATAATCGAATTCTATTTATCATTGATGGTATCCAGGAAATCACTTCTCGCGAGGTTATTAACAATATTTTGAATCTCATTAATCACCCGGACCAAAGAGCGGTTCAATGGCTTTCTCACTTGCTTCGAAAGGTAAAAAAGCCGGCATTGCGAAAGATTGTTTTGTTAGGCTTTGGCCATTCAGAGGAAAGATGCCGTCTTTTTGTCATTGATTCGGTTAATTACTGGGAAGCTCTCACGGAACCGGAGCTGAAGACCATCTCTCGCCAATTGGATATCGAACGAAATCCCCAAAATGTGATCGGGTTGTTTCGGGCTTTGGGAAACTACCCTGTTCCCAACGTAATCGAAGCGATTAAGAATTACCTAAAATCATGCGAACCTAATTTGATGCTTGATTTGATGGTCCTCCTTGCGGAAACCGAGCGCTCTCAGTTTTTTCAAATGCTTATTGAGACTCTGCGCGCAAGATCCGAGGTAATTCAACCCGAGGATGTCGATCGGGTAGGAAAGATCCTGGGACTCTTGTACAAAAGCAAGCCGGAAGGAATACTTCAGGGCCTTTCTTCCCCCACGATGGCCTACCGGCTTTGCAGCGTCGTCGCCCTTGAGCAAATTCAAGGGAAACGCATTGCTTTTGCATTGATGGACAGCCTAAACATGAATGATGACCCCACTATCATTAATCGCGCGGTAAAAATTCTTGCAGGTTACTTTTTTTCCGAAGATTTTCGCGTGAAAGGAGCGGTTACCGATTATTTCCTGAATTTGGGAAAAGGAATAATCGATCCTCTCATTGAGTTCGCAAGAGATTTGGAAAACCCGGTGGATAGAAAATCGCTAATAGACCTTATTGAAAGCGTCGGCGGTGTCGTCGATCCGCAAATGTTCACTAAGGGAGAGAGAAAAGTCGTTCTTTCCGATTCGAGGCTCGATGAGGTTCTGGAAAAACGCAAAAAAGCGCTTAATGAACTTGAAAAATACGATGAAATCATCCGTGTCTCTCATACCCAAGATCTTACCATCATGTTTACCGATGTGAAGGGATATACTGCTTTTAGCTCAAAGGCCTCACTTTCAGACGTAATGATAATGTTAAAACAACACGATGAAATACTTCTCCCCATTATTACCAAGCATGAAGGTCAGGTTTTGAAAAAAATCGGCGACGCATTCTTGGTTATTTTTGAAAAGCCGCACAAATCGATTCTTTCGGCGATCGAAATCCAGCGGGAGTTAAAAAAATATAATTCCGACGCACCTGACGAAAGAAAACTCGGCGTCAGAGTGGCGATAAATACCGGGTCCGTCATTCGACGGGAGGGAGATATTTTTGGAGACGCGGTTAACGTGACGTCAAGATTGGAGGGAGTGGCTGACGCCGAGGAAATAGTAATTTCGGAATCCACCTTCCTTCAGGTTGATCAAAAGATTTTTGAAATCACTTCTTTCGGCGAACATAAACTAAAGGGAATCGAAAAGCCGGTAAAAGCTTTTAAAGTCGCCTGGTAGAAACGTTAGGGGAAATTTTTGATTTTTGATTTGAGGAGGAAAGCCTGATTCGTGGATGAAAGGGAGCTGAAGGCCAGAACGCTGAAATTTGGGTTGTGTATCATGCGATTGGCGAAGTTTGTTCACAAATCAAAAATTCCCCCGAGTTATTGAGAAGATGCATGCATACTTTACCGGGCCGAGTTGCGGTAGTAACAGGGGCAGCCAGTGGAATAGGCCTTGCCGCGAGTTTCCAATTGGTACTAAATGGTTGCCATGTCGCTCTTGTTGATATTGATGAAATAGGTTTGAGTAAAATTGTCCCCCAGCTTTCAGGGAGAAACGCCAGAATAACTTCTCATGTAATCAACGTCGCTGAACGCTCAAGCATGGAAAAACTCCCCGAGGAAATTCATCGAGCCCATGGGAACATTCATATTCTCGTAAACAGCGCTGGAGTTTCAATGACTTCTTCTTGTGACGATGCTACAATAGAAGACTTTCAATGGGTAATGAATACAAACTTTTGGAGCGTTGTCTTTGGTTGCAAATTTTTTCTTCCTTTCTTTCGGCGGGTTGATGAAGCTCATATTGTTAATCTTTCAAGTTTATATGGGTTCGTGGGAATCCCCACCCAAACCGCTTACTGTTCTTCCAAATTCGCGATTCGCGGATTCACCGAGTCTCTTCGAGCTGAATTGTACGGCACCCAAATCGGGGTGACTTGCGTTTACCCTGGAAGCGTAAAAACGAATTTGATCAGGAATTCCAAAGTTCTTGATCCCCTTAACCCAAACCGGAAGAAAAACCTAATTCGATATTTCGAAAATGCCATGAACCCAAATGAAGTAGCATGCAAGATTGTTTTTGGAATTAAAAATAACTCCCCTCGCATAGTCACTTCAGTCGAAGCACATCTTGCGGATATTTTCAGTCGCCTAAGTCCTTCTTTGACTCACGAAATAATTTCTAGAATTAGAAAGAAAAAAGTCGATCGTTTTAAAAATAGCCTTGATTCAGTTGCAAGAAAGTGGTGAATTTGGATGTATCTAAAATCTCTCGAATTAATGGGGTTTAAATCCTTCGGTCATAAAACCGTTTTTGACTTTCAACCCGGAATTACCGCAATTATCGGCCCAAACGGCTCGGGAAAAAGCAATATTTGCGACGCCATTCGATGGGTTCTCGGGGAGCAAAGCGCGAAAACACTTCGCGGAAATAAAATGACCGAGGTCATATTCGCCGGTTCAAAAGAACTTCGCTCCGCCCAATTTGCACAAGTAAAGCTGATTCTAGACAACATTGATAAGCAATTGCCCATTGAAGAAGGTGAAGTAAGCTTCGGTCGTCAACTTTTTCGATCCGGAGAAAGCAATTACTTTTTTAACGAAAACAAATCCCTTCTATCCAACCTCCGCGAAATCCTTATGGACACCGGAATTGGAAAGGACGGCTACTCGGTCATCGGCCAAGGCGATATAGATGATATTATTTTCCAGCGTATCCAAAGCCGAAGAGCCTTGATAGAAGAAGCCGCGGGAATCACTAAATTCAAGCACCGGAAAACCAGCGCATTACAGAAACTTTTTTCTACACAAGAAAATATTACACGCCTTGGCGACATAATTGTTGAAATAGAATCACAATTGGGCCCTTTGGGGGAACAAGCGGAGAAAACTCGAAAATACCAAGCTCTCTCAAACGAAATTCAAGCTCTTGAAATTGACTTAACCCTTTTTGATCTGTCAAGGCTTTTTGATGACCGCGAAAATGTTGAATCCATGAGGAGAGGCCTTATTTCCAAACTTGATGAACTTTCAAAGTTCCTGGAAGAAATTGGAAACAAAAAGCTCGTGATTCGAGACCAACTGGTTTTATTCGAAGACGGCCTTAGGAATCAACAGAAAAATATTCGTGAAGCTACCCAGGCCGTCGATGAGATAAAAAATTCAATCTCGTCGAACAAAGAAGAACTTAGAAGCCACCAGGCTCGAAGGGAAGCTATTCTTGAAGAAATGGCCTCTCTTGAAGAAGAACTTTTTAAAACCATCCAGGAAATTAAAGACGCCGAAGAGCGTTTGGCGGATGGAGACTCCGCTCAAGTAAACATTCAAGGAAGAGTTTCGGAAATCGACGGAAATATATCACTTGTACAAAACGAGCTATCCAGCCATCTTAGGGAAATTTCACAGGATAAAGAATCTTCTTTTCAAATCGCGGTGCTCTTAACCGAGAAAAGGAATCAGTTCACCACGCATTCTCAACAAATTCAAATGCTTGAACGACAGTTGGAAAAAGGCGAGGGCGATATCAATTCTCTCAACGCAGAAATAGCAAAAATTGAAACGGAAATTAAACGTCTCGAAGTTGAAATTGGCACTCTTGAGCAGGAAATTTCCTCTAGCACGAATAGCCTTTCCGAAGATAAAAACCGCCTTCAAAAAGTTGAAAAACAACTTGGAAATACAGAGGATGAAGTCAGCGCGATCAACGAACAAATAAAAATTTGCCATGCCCAGCGGAATTTACTTGAAGAAATGAGAAATCGAGGGGATGGCGGAATTTTTCGAGGAGTACGAGAGGTTTTATCCCTGAAAAGTCAAGGAACCAAAGGGATATTTGGAATGGTCGGAGATTTATTGACCGTGCCTCGCGGATATGAAATTGCTTTTGAGGTTGCCCTAGGGGGAAACATTCAGGACATCGTTACCGCCGATGCCGATACCGCGCAAAAAGTAATTGGGATCTTAAAGGAAAGAAAAGCGGGCCGCGCAACTTTCTTACCTCTAGACCTAATCCAAGCACCCTCTAGACTCGAAAAATTCCTGGGAAAGGGATGCCTAGGGGTTGCAATTGACCTCATTGAATATGATGCGAAATTTACCGTTATTATGAATCATCTTTTGGGCCGTACCTTAATTTTTGAGAACTTAGATTCCGCGATTTTGTTTTCAAAACAAAATAGAAATTTTGGGAGAATCGTAACCCTGGAAGGGGAACTCATTCGCTCTTCGGGAGCAATGACCGGCGGAAACGAAGGAGGGAAAAGCTCGGGTTTGCTTTCCAGAAAACGTGATATTGAAGAACTTGAACAAAAGGCGGCATCGTTGGAAAACCGCGAAAAAAAATGCCATTCCCTGCTTTCTAACCTTCGGAATGAAAGAAATTCTCTTCTTTCCAGCGTTCGGCGCCATGAAGAAAACGTTGCCAGAAAAACCCAGTCACTTGACTTCTTTAAAGCCAGTAAAGAAAAACTTAATTATGATTTTTCAGGCAGGCAATTAGATCATAAACGCATCGGTTCCGATTTTCGCGAGCTGCAGTCCGAGCGAAACCGTCTCAGCGCTTCAAGAGAACAAGTTCAAAACGAACTTTCCGCTATTGAAACCCAAAACAGAGACATCACGAAAAAACTCTCTGAACTATCCGGAAAGGAAGATGGAATCCAAATTCGTCTGAAAAGCCTTCATGGCTTACTTGAAGATGAGCGCCTTTCCTTGGCTCAAGTTGTTGAACGAAAAAAAGCCGTAAAAAAGGAGATTGACTCCGCTTCAAAGCGCCGAAAAACTTCCGAAGACCGCCGCATAAGGGCCGAAGGGGAAGCCCATAGACTGGCTCAACTCATTGAGTCCCTGGGGCAGGATCTATTGAAAATGCAAGGTTTGTTGGTTCAATCTGAGTCCCAAAAACAAAGTCTGGAAAGTAGTTTGGAAAGTTCCCAAGAAAAGTATCGGTTGCTTTCTCGCGAACTTGAAACCCTGGATCGAACTTATGTGAGCCGAGCAAAAATTGAAGACTCAACCAAAAACAAATTGGGAGAACAGAATATCCGACTCGCTGAAATAAATACGCATATTCACAATAAAGAAACCATTCTAACGGAAAAATTTAATTTTGACATCAATGAGGTAGGCTCTTACCCAATTAAATTTAATTCCCGCGAAGAGTTAACCGATCTTATCAAATGCCGTATCGAAGAAAAAGATGAATTGGAACCTGTTAACCCCCTTGCAATTGAGGATTACGAGAAAACAAAAGAGCGAAGTGATTTTCTAAAAAACCAAGTCACCGATCTCACCGAAGCCGCTGGATCATTGGAACAAGTGATCCAAGAAATAGAGAAAATTTCCTGCGAACGTTTTCTAGAAACTTTTTCCCACATTAACTCCGCGTTCAGCGAAATTTTTCAGGTTCTTTTTCCGGGAGGAAGCGGTGTTTTGAAAGTTTCGCTACCTGAAAACCCTCTCGAATCCAATGTTGAGATATCCTGTTCGCTTCCCGGTAGAAAACTCGCCTCCATTGAGCTTTTCTCGGGCGGGGAACGAGCCCTTATAGCCTTAGCCTTGCTATTCGCGATCCTACAAGTAAAGCCTCCGGCATTTTGCGTCCTCGACGAGGTGGAAGCCTCTTTAGATGAATCAAACGTTGTAAGATTTACTCGGTTGTTGCAAAATTTCTCGGGTAAAACACAATTCCTAATTATCACCCACAATAAGGAAACCATGCAGGTGGTCGATGTTTTGTACGGCATCACAATGGAGAAAAGCGGCATTTCAAAGCCTGTTTCAATTCGACTCGAAGATCATGATAAAATCAAAGAATTTACGGTAAAAAAATGATAGTATGTGTTGTTAAGTAATTACGAATTACGAATACGAAATAGGAATTACGATTTTAACGCTAAAACTGCTATGTAAAAGCGTATTGAAGAATGTTTTTTCGATGTTACCAAACTCTTCAATGAAGCGAGTTTTTCAATTCGTAGTTCGTAATTTTTAATTCGTAATTGTATAGCTGAATGCTCACCTAAATTTTGAGGAGGAGGTTTACATGACGAGCGGCGAACCGCAAAACCCATCAAAAATTCCCCAAGACCGTTGGGATGAGCCGAGAATCGTCGTTTTTCTGATCGGACTTTGCTTGATTCTTGAAGCAGGGTTAATTTATTACCAGGCCGGCCCAAGCCAAATAGCTATTTCGGCGATTACCGGGGTAAGCGGCTTAACATTGCTTTTGTTTGCTTGGTTCGTCCCCTTGGAAGATGAAGAAGACCTATCCGAAGCGCCTAACCTAGAACCCTCTACGACCCCTGAAATCGCCGCCCCTCCTTCTGTGGAGATTCAAAAACAGGAGGAACCTGTACAAGAGGCAAAAGCGGAAACCTCGACCTCAATTGAAGCGCCTCCCCCAAGCGTTCAATCAAAACCCGAAGTTTTGCAGGAAACCAAGGAACCCGAAATCCTTCCACCCCAGCCCAAAGATTTATCTTCTGGGCCTGAGAAAGTCGTTGAATCAAAAGAAATCCCATCTCCCACTCCCCAAATTCTTGCCCCC
>JACPTH010000572.1 GCA_016192885.1 bacterium
AAAATTGAGGTGCCCCATTTTCTCGATGGGCGCTAGCAAATCTTTTGTAATGCTAAAAAGATCCGAGGTGGGAACTTCTTCAAGATTTACTATTCCCCCGACTTTCTTCATATCTTTGTGAGGCGAGGAAAGTTCACGATACAACTCGAAAAAAGAGGGCGAATCTTCGTTTTTTTCTGGAAAAGGGGCGCCGGAGTTCTCGGCGAGAAGCGGGCCAAACTGCATTTTGTGGACCGCAAGAGTCGCCAAGGCAAAAGCAATTCGCGACATGATTCCCTGTTTTCCGGCCCTTTCGCTTAACCTCTTTTGCATCATCATGTAGTTCAGGTAAGCGACTGAATATAAGATCATGCAAAACAAAATGCCGAGAGCGAAGATTAGAATTGAACCCTGTCTGTTTTCAAATTCCCTTAGTTGGGAATCATTCATGGGGTTAGGTCTCTTTGGATCATTCTGATAAAAGAAGCCACAAGATTTGGGTCAACTCGGGGAAGGATGACCCTCATGCGTTCCGGATTTCGAGAGAGTGATATGTCTTCCGTTTCCTTAAGAATTTTCAACAAAACCGGTTCTCCTCCTTGGGTTTGCGAGGAAGGTTCTTCTTTAAATTTCAAATAACTTCCCCAGACCCATCCACCGCTTGGGAACTTAGTACAGGTAACTCTCGCAAAATTCCCTTCGACTTTTTCTACCTGCACCGAATCACCATTTGAAATGAAACCAATCTTTGTCGCCGATTGGCTTGGCGCGTTAAACACAAGAAGATTTCCGCCGTATGGAGCGGCAGTTGAAACCCCGCTAACTTCGGCGGATTTCGAGCTTGAGGGTTCTTCAGGGAAGATCGGAAAATCGCAAATCATTACGAAGAAAACAAAAACGGATAAAATGGATCTTAGGGAAAAAACGTTTCTCATTTTGTTTCCTTAGTAAACTCTAATTAAATCCGCTTCAATTCTCTTTAAGGATCCCTTGGTTACCTTGATTGGCTTGATTTTCGCCCGAAATGGGGACCCTGGTGGGTATGGCCTAGGTTTTTTTGCATACCTTACAAACAGTTCCTGGTTAGTTCCTTCTAGAATTACTGAAACGCCGTCAATAAAGGACATTACTACGACCCCCTGAACGTCCCGAGATTCCTCGTTCTCCAAAGGTTTGTCCCTAAGTGAAAGCGATTTTGGAGAAGAAAAATCCGGTTGGGGTTCGGAAGCACCCGGGTTTAGGTTGTCTCGATCCCCAAAAATGCTCCAAACTGCTACCGAAAGAAAAATACACGTAATGGAAAGAAACAAATTTAATTTCCATAGATTGAGATTGCTTCCCGGTTCACCTTGGTCCAAACCGGTTTTTCCCGACGGCTCGATTTTTTTCTCCGCTCTTATTTTTTGTACGTTTTGAAGTGAATACTCCCGAAAATTTTTCTTTTTTGTCTCCTGCTCGATCTTTACCTTTTGTTTTTCGTTTTCGATTAAATTTTGTACATTTTCCGGACTCTCGTTTGCCTGCGTTAATAGCTCGGGTGAAAGCTCCTGTACAAGCGGTTCCAAAAACTCCTTCTGTGGTTTTGGTGATTCCTCTAAAACCTCAATTATCCGAGCAAATAACCTCTTTGTTAAATTTGCTTTAAGAATGATTCCGAGGGCGTGAACATTTTGTTGATCGTTTTCCTTCGAAAGATGACGTAGCAAAAGATCTTCAACACTAGGAAAGTCAAAAAAACCCGCAGCAAAAAGCCCCGCTTCGCGCTGCCTAACTTTAGAAGAGCCGAGCATCTGCTCTACAAATGTTAAAGCTTGTTTCTTGTCCTCAAGAATGTAAATTCGGAGGGAAGCTTCACGAACTTCAATTGCAGGGTGTTGAACCAATTTAGGCAAATGGTGAATTAGTTCTTCCCTGTCGATTTTGAAAAGAGCCTCGATCGTCGCTGAAATAACTCCGGGAGAGGCGCTTTTTATTAACTTTCTAAGAATGGGAATTTCTGATTTTTCACCGAATTTTCCAATAAAATGAATGAAAGAAATTTTTTCTTCGTCGGGAATTTTCTCCAAATCTTTCTGGATTAAACT
>JACPTH010000573.1 GCA_016192885.1 bacterium
GTTCCGGCGGCATGAAGGGTTCCAGCGGCGGTTTCATATTGCCCCGTGGAAAAATTATATGCTTGGAAATTCATCACCGTTACGCCCGGAACCATCTGTCGGGAAATCCTCCCAAAGGCTTTCCGTTGGGCTTGCCACAAAGGCTGTCTTGCCTTAATTTGGTTGGACAATAATTCATGGCGCGAACGAAGAAGGAAAGTTCCGTCAACGATGTTGGGTTGAGAAGCTGAAATAGGGCCTTCAAACAAAAACATTAGGAAAAAGAAAAAGGCCTGAAAAAATTCGCTTCGTCTCGAAATTATTTTCATAATTCCAAAGGTGTTCCTTTCATTAAAATCTTTATCTCCCGCGTTACCGCCACTCCCGCTGCGTGCCCCGCCAATTTTATTCCATGGCCATCATTACCGCGGTAATGTCGTCATCTCCCTCGCCCGGAACTAAACCTACGAGATTGGAAATCTCCTTGATAAAATCATGTACATTATAGCTAATTCGATTCAACATAAAACTTTTCAAAGGCCCGAAACCGTCTTCCGAGTTTTGGTGCTTTTCGAAAAAATCCACAAGCCCGTCGGTATAGAAAAACAATCGATCCCCCGATTGAAGCTTTATTTCCTTTGCCGAGAATTTGCTTTCCCGAAAAAGGCCAAGCAAGGTGCCGGTCGATTCCAAGGAACTTAGGCTTTTGTCTTTTGAGTTATAATACAAAGGAAAATCGTGGCCTGCGTTTGAATACACGAATTTTTGTTCTTTTGGTTCGTAGAAGCCTACAAAAGCGCTTGAATTGAAACGAGATTCAGCTCCTAGGTATCTTTTTAAGGAAAGATTCACCTCCGTAAGAATTCTGGCCGGATCCGACATAAAGTATACAACTTTTTCATTCAAAAGGCTATTTACCATCGCCATCCCAATTGCCGCAGGGATTCCCTTTCCGCAGACATCCCCGATCAAAATTCCTTGAACCTGCCGTGGACAGTTTCCGCAAGTGGCATTTTCGCATAAACTGTCTCCCCATCGACAACCTCCAAGATAATTGTAAAAATCCCCTCCGACGAAGCGCGCTGAACGCCGATAGGCGGCGAAGGAAATTCCCTTCCAATTAGGAGGAGATCGCGGGAAAACGCTATCCTGAATCATTTTTGCTAATTCAAGTTCCTTGTGGATTTGTAGATTTTGCCGCTCAAGCTGTTCGGCTTTTTGGGCAACTTCCTTGTGCAGAAAATGGTTTTTTAGCGTGATTCCAAGTTGATCGGCAAGAACTTGCATTTGGACAAGATCGTCGTCCGAAAACCGCTCCCTGCTGATATCCCTGAGCGCCAAAATAAAACCCAAAAAGTTCTTTTCCCCGATAATCGGAGCGGTCAAAAATTCCTGTTTAGGATTTTGACAAAATAATTCAGAAAGGGCATGAAAAGCCTTTGAAGAAGGAAGGATTATTTCGGGCTCATTCTTGTTCAAGGATGCCCAGAAACCTAAGGAAAAATCATTTCCCTTGGCTTCCAAATCGGTAATCAAGTTTTGTTCGATATTTTGCCAACTCACCGGCCTAATAAAATTAGTCTCTGATTCTTTCAAAAAAAATATGGACCTGTCAAATCTCATTAGGTGAACCACGGCTTTTAGCAAATGGTCGAAAGGCTTTCCAGATTCCAAACGCCGAATGTCGTCCATTGTTTGGGATAGATAGTGAAACTCTCGGAGAAAGCCAAGTTCGTGGTGGAAAGTGAAGTATTTTGAAAGGATGATTACAAAAACAACTAATTGGAAAACCATGGAAAGCTTCCATAGAATTGTCGAAGGGGCGGCCCCAAAGGCAAGACCCAAACTAACGCTCCAAGCCAAAACAAACAGGAGGCGCCTGAGGCTGTAAAAAAATGGTGGTAATTGGAAAGCCATTTAAAGGGGGAGAGGAATACTACTCGAAAGCCGTTCGATCTCCCCATTCCCTTAGCCGCAAAAAAAGCTTCTTGGGACTTTTTGCGTCGATAAGAAAACGTGAGTCTTTATCAAGGAAATTCTTTAACCTTTGCCGGATTTTAAACAATAGATCTTTTGTAAACACCGTTTTCAATTCATAGCTTGCAACGAGAGGAGCGGCACGCTGTTTCCAAATTTCCGATAGACTTTGGGGTTTGTCACGCTTTTTCAAATCGAGATAAATTCGATCAACCATTGCGTGAAAAATTTCGGTCCCATTGAATACAAAAAAAAAGGCTACAGGCGGGAAAAACCCGAAATTCGTGACAAGACTTTTCCCCCCGCCCACTATTCTTTCTCCCTCGCCCTGAAGATGTACAACTTCTGAACGAAGTATCCTCATTAGCATCAAATCAATATCTCTTCGGGTTAAGGTTGGAATCAGCTCTTTTTCAGACGGAAAAAACTTCATCAGAATTGGAAGAATGTTTTCTAATCTCTCCGCGCTAAGAAATTGCAGGTTTCGTTGATATGTTTCGGGGTTTTTCTTTTTCATATCCCCAAGGATTCGTTCGAATTTTAAAATGAATTCAAACTTAGTGTTCGCGGACATATTTTAGATTAATCTTTATTTTTTTAGGATTTTGAATCATTATTTTACAAATTGCTTTGGAAGAGTGTAACATTTTGCCCGACCAATTTCAAAACAATTAGATTCCAATTCTTTAGCCATCATTAGTGATGAAATGAAATAGTTTTCCTAATTGCGGTTTAGATTTTGTTCGATATTGACTACATACCATTTTTTATTGCGGTGAAAATGGAGGCAAGAAAACGATGAACGCATTTTTTGTGGGAATTGGGGGCATGGGTATGAGCGGCTTGGCTAAACTGCTTTTCCAATCAGAAGGAAACAGGGTCGCCGGTTCGGACAGAAATTTAGGTAGTGAATATTGCTTGCGCTTAAAAACTTTAGGGATTCCCGTTTACCCGCAAGATGGAAAAGGCCCCAAAGCGTTTCTAGATTTCCACAATCTACAAAACA
>JACPTH010000574.1 GCA_016192885.1 bacterium
AGGAGCACGGAACTAGAAAAAATTAAGAGAAAAAACGCGCTTTCCGAAGCGAGCAAAAAGGCCAATGAGGCTCCTTTTGACGTATGTGAAAGAGCGATAAAATTGTTGCGCCTGTTCAAAGATTCCCTTTCAAAAATCAACCCAAATGCAATTACCGACTGGACGGTCGGCGCCCAACAGGCATATTCAGCGCTGGAAGGAGCGGCAATGAACGTAAAAATAAATTGCAAAACAATTCTTGATAAGAGATACGAGACCGAAGCATGCCAGCGCCTCCGACTTTTTCTAGGGGAAGGAAGAAGTTTGATCGGCGAAATTCTAAACCAAGTCCATTCCCGACTAGATGAAAGCAACTAAAAAAAGGGGTTATTTTTGATTTTTGAAGTTTGATTTTTGATTTGAGAAGATAGCTAATTACTGATTGCTGAAGCCTTAAAAAAAAATTTATGCTAATTTCCCTAAATGAGGCTCGCGAAAGGCTTGACCAATTAAAATCCCTTTTTGACCCTTGCCGTTTATGCCCACGAGGTTGCAAAGCTCATCGAATTGTTAACCAGGTCGGAGTTTGTAAAGCCGGAAGTCAAATCAGAATCGCCTCTTGGGCTTCCCATCGTGGAGAAGAACCCCCCATATCAGGTTTCAACGGTTCCGGAACTATCTTTGTATCCCATTGCCCGATGAAATGCATCTATTGTCAAAACTATCCCTTTTCGCAATTAGGAACCGGAAAGGACCTGACAAAACCCGAATTGGTCAGACTTTTCGAGAAACTAATCTCCGATAAGGTTCACAATCTAAACTTAGTGTCCCCAACACACTATATCGTTCAGTTACTTGAAGCTTTTCTGGAACTTCCCCCTGAACTGCAAAAAACACCTTTAGTTTACAATACCTCCGGATACGAGAACATTGATGTAATCCGCCTTTTAGACGGAATAATCGATATTTATTTGCCGGATATAAGATACTCGGATGACCAATTCTCCTTTCAATTTTCCCGGGCGCCCGATTATGTAAAGGCGAATAGAGAAACAATTTGCGAGATGGCCCGACAAGTCGGTGAACTTGTGGTTGATGAAAGCGGGATCGCCAAACGCGGTTTGATAGTCCGTCATTTGGTTCTTCCGAACGACCGCGCGGGGACAAAGTCTTCACTTTTGTGGCTTAAAGAAAAAATCGGAACGAAAGTTCAATTAAGTTTAATGAGTCAATATTTCCCCGCGTACAAGGCAAAAAATTCCCCTGAGTTGAACCGAAAAATTACTTTTGAAGAGTACCAGGAGGCTCTAGACTATGTTGAAGAACTGGGATTTGAAAATGTATGGGCGCAAGATCCTACAATTGACGGTTTCGCTTAAACGGAAATCGATCCATCGATTATTCCTAACTTTGCTTCTTGCGGGATTTTTTTCAAATTTTTTTCCCGCTAACTCCGAACAATCTAAAGCCCAAGAAATTGAGCCCGCAATTGAAGGTCAAAAAAAACCTGAGTTTAACGGAAACCCGCTAAATGAAGTCGCAATTTTTTTGTGCAGGGAAAACGGGGCAAATGTCATAGTTTCTCCAAAAGTTGGCAAGGTTCCAGTTTTTTTTCAAAGATCTGAAGGTTCTTTTTTTGATCAAATGGAGAGATTGGCGAAACTCGGGAATGGGGCGGTTGTACAAACAGATAACGTTCTAGCATTTATGACTCCTGAACAATTCACGCAGTTTCACCTTTTTCCACCCATTGAAGGGGTTCAAGATTCTTCCGTTGTTTCACTGAATTTCCAAAACGCGGATTTTCGAGATCTTGCAAACCTAATTGCGGAAAGATGTGATTTAGGTATCATTTGCGAAAAATCAGTTCGGGGTAATATTAGCTGCTTATTGTCGGATGTCCCATGGCCTATCGCCTTACATCATTTGGCCGCCACCCTTGGGTTCCAGTGCGCAATTAGAGGAAAAACTATTTTCATCGCCGAAAAAAAGAAGATCGGTTTCATCCTTTCACCTCTGCAAGAACAAAATTCAAATGGTAAAAAAGTGAGTTTCCAGTGTCGTGACACTGATATTCGGGATGTTTTCGGTGCCGTAACCCAACTTTTTTCAAAGGATTTTATTTCCGCTCTTTCAGTCCGAGGAAATGTTAGCATAAAATTTAAGGATCTCGAAGAGCTTGAAGCGCTTAACGCCATCGCACGTACCCAAGGATTTGTTTGCGAAGAAAAAGATAAAATTTGGGTATTAACCGATTCCATGATTTCTACGAAAGTTAAAGAGCTCCCGGATGACCCCTTTCCAGCCTCCGCTTCCGAGCTTCTAAGCATATGTTTTCGAGATGTTTCCCTTGAAAGTATTTTGGGTTTAATCGCGCAAAAAAGCAACCTGGAAATTGGAATTTCCCAAAGCGTTAAAGGCTTTTTAACTCTTCGAATGACGAATCGGGCGCCGCATGAGATTTTATGCTTCATTGCAGCCTCAAATGGATATCTTTTTTCTTTTGATGGGAAGAAAGTTACTTTGAAAGATCCAAGCGATTCACCCTCCACGATTGAAATCATCCATCATTAGCAGTAAGCGCTTATTTGTAGGAACGGGAATCCTTGTCGAATTTCAGCATTGGCCCCTTCCCTTTCCACCAAAAGGTAATGGAGGCCACAGCCGCCTTTCCGTCCGGATTTTCCACGTCCAGAGAAGCGCCATTTGGAGGTTGACCTCTTAGGGAAAGGAGAACGACAAGCGCTTGGTTTCGAAGAAGCCGAGGGTCTTTACCCCAAATTACGTCTACCAGCCTCCCAATTGCCTCCGAGTCTCCCGAACTAGCCAGAGCTTCGATGAGCCTGAATTTAACCCACGGATCACTTTCTTTTCCTTGCAGTGCCAGTTTTAAATGTGGAATGGCCGCGGGGTTCGCAAGTTGGGTCAATGAGCGACAAGCGTTTTCTTTAACCGCATCTGATGGATCTTGCAGCAGTTTTAGCAGAAGTTCAAAGGCGCGGGGGTTTTTCGATTCACCCAATTTCAGGACCGCCGCCGCGCGAACGTTGGAGTGCTCGTCGCGAAGGGCTATTTCAAGCTCCTTAAGCGAGCCGCTTCCAAAGCCGTGCTCTTCTTCGCCATGCGGTTGAGCAACGTTTTCTTGATGCGCGGTTGCTTCCTCGTGCGGATGCTCTTGAATCTGAAGACGTTTATAGGCGAATATCCCGGCGTAGATCATTACTAAAACTATTCCAAACGCCCCTGAAAACGCAAAAACAGGTTGCCACTTGTCACGAAGTTTCTTATAGAGACCGGCTAATATGAGAGCAAGCGCGAAAAAACACATTATCGTGGGTCCGCTCGGACGATCGTAGGAAAATAATAATCCAAGCGCGCTTACGAGAGTTCCTAGTGTCCAGCTAATTGCAAGTCGCTATCCGATTGTTTCGGCGAACATCACGCCAAAAACGGCAGGAGCAACCA
>JACPTH010000575.1 GCA_016192885.1 bacterium
GGTGGTATGCTCCGTCGCGATCTTTGCGTCCGCCGGAGTATTTCCCGACATATTTGGGGTCTTCGGGAGAAAGGCTTCGCAATCCCATGGATGTGTACAAATGCTTAAAAACAACATCGACTATAGCGCTTTCTTGGAATGGCTCAAGAATTGAGAAGGGAAGAAAAACGGAAAAAATCTGATTCGGTCTAATTGAAACATCGGGTTCGTTATTAGGTTGAATGTTATCGTAAAGGCAACGGGATTGATTGTTCCAAAAGGCTTTTCGAAACGAGGTTTTTACCTGGCGGGCGAGCAAAGAGTATTCATGGACTTCGCTTCCGAATTTTTCACCAAGCATTTCAAATATTTTTAGGGAATTGTACCAAAGAGCGTTGATTTCAACCGGTTTCCCTTCGCGAGGAGTTACCACCCAATCATCCACCTTTGCGTCCATCCAGGTTAGTTGGAAGCCCTTTTCTCCGGCTGAGATTAGGCCGTCTTCCGGGTCCGCTGTTGTACAGAGCATCGTTGCCGTAATCCGCGAAGCAATTTGGGACCAAGCCATTTCGGATAGACTCGGCAAATGATCTAAGAATGGACCGGGCATCATCGAAACGGCCGGGAATGAGGGTGATTCCGGGAATCGAAATGAGGCTATCACGCCCCCAATCTGAAAACCACGGGTAACCTGCGATAATGCTTTTACCTTTAGTACTCGCGCGATCGACCACAAATTGGTCCGCGGCGATAAGGAGTTTTTGCAGAAACAAATCCTCTGTTTTTACCGAATGAACAATTGTCTCGCGTCTGCGCTCTTCTCGCTTTCTAAGATCAATGGCATTAAATGAAGAAATCGGTTCATCCGAGAACATAATAGATGCGTTTCCCGAAAGATTGGAGACGCGGAGAAAACCATTCGAGTAATCGTCTTCAATCGGATCAAGGCCTCTTCGGTCCTCTTCGCCTAGATAGTTTTGCTTGTACCAGTGTCCGTCCAAGAGGAATTCTCCTCTGTCCCAGGCCACGAAAAGTTTTGGGGCGTTTGCAAACGGCATCAGGGACAATCCGTGTTCCTCAAGGGAGGAATTGTCTTCGAATCCAGGGTTTTCATGCGCATTTCCATGGAAATCCCTGAAAAGAAAATGCGGACGCACGATTAGATCAACGCACCGATCCGATGAAAATAACTTATAGGTTACCACTGTAGTGTTATGCCCGTATACCATAAACAAGCTTTTACTTAGCAAGACATCGTTTATCTGATATGTCCAGGTTGGGATAGGGTCGCTTTCAAATCGTTCAAGGAACAAGTACCCGGATGGATGAAGAGCTTTAAGATACCTATTAGTGGATAATGGATACTCTATTCCGCCATAAATCAATGTTTCTTCCAAACGTGAAACTAGGAGAATTCTCTCAACGGGCGGAGCCCTGGTTGCAACTAATACGCCATGATATCTGCGGGTGTTCATCCCGGCGATCGAAGAAGACGCGAATCCTCCCAAACCGTTGGTTACGAGCCATTCAAGCTTAATCGCTTCGGGGAGGTTTCCAAGTACATTTCGACCTATTGAAGGCATAGGAGATGCTTGTCGTTCTTTATTGTAAAATAAGCTTCCCGTCTTTTAAAACGAAGGTTTTATCGGCATATTTACCGGGGAAGCTTCCATGGGTCGCAACGACGAGAGTGGTATTGTTTTGTTTAACAGGTCTCATTAAATGAGAAATGATTTCCTCCGCGGTTTCGGGGTCGACATCTCCGGTTGGTTCGTCAGCGAGAATCAGGGACGGTTCATTGGCTAAAGTACGAGCAATTGCTACCCGTTGCTGCTGTCCAATGCTTAACTCCGAGGGAAGATTATTCATCCGATTTCCCAAGCCAAGGTCGGTCAAGAGTTTCTCTACTTTCTCACGGCGGTCGGATTTCTTAAGTCCTTGATGCATGAGTACGGCATCAACGTTTTCGAAAGCGGTCCATGAGGTAAGAAGATTGAAATTTTGGAAAATGATTCCGATCTTCTTTC
>JACPTH010000576.1 GCA_016192885.1 bacterium
ATCAGCAATCAAAAATCAAAAATTCCCAGTTAAGGAATTTCCTTCATTCTTTTGCCCCCAATGCCGATGTTTGAACAGACTGATTGGTGAATTGATGACCGAATTTAATCCAACTTTTGTTCGCATCCGGGTAACCGTTCTCCTACGTGGAGCAGATGGTAAATTTTGCTTTGTAAGACACCATAAAGATGGGCGAAGTTATTGGCTGCTTCCAGGGGGGGGGCAAAACCCCTTTGAACCTCTTGAAGAAGCCGCTAGTCGGGAGGTTCAGGAAGAATTAAATGTCAAAGTTACAAAATTCAAGTTTATCGCGCTGCGAGAAAGCATGAACGTTAAGGAAAAAAAACATATTCAATTCCCGATTTTTGAGGGGATTGATCCGGACTTCTCAAGAATTGGAATCGGAAACGATACGCGATTGGAAGGGTTCGATTTTTTCAACTCGGAGGAGTTTATGAACATTCCAATTTATCCGACAATAAGTAGCGATTTGTTAAAGTTATCACAATCAGCTCAAATAGACCTATTTCGAACTTTGGATTGGATTCCATAGTTTGGAGGAAATGTAATGATAAACCAAAAGCACGAGCAGATTATCTCCGAATCCAAAAAGAAGATTTCCGCCAATCCAAGAGATTTTTTCGCATACTATCAGCTTGCTCGCGCCTATGAAATGTTGGGGGCCACCGACGAAGCTATTAATGTCTTTAAGGATGCGCTTTCAATCAACCCTAAAGACGCCTACGCACACAACTTCTTAGGTCTCTCCTATCGAAATAAAGGTTTAATAAACGAAGCAATTACCGAATTTAAAAAAGCCATCATGTTTAACAATAACTACGCCTTTCCCTACGCCAATCTTGGGGTAATCTATAAAATGAAAGGCATGTACGATGAAGCGGTGATTCGCTTCAAAAAAGCGATTTCCCTTAAGCCTGATTTCGCCTACTCCCATCTTCAACTTGGACTAATTTACAAACTTAAGAAATTCTACGACGAAGCAATCGTGAGGTTTAGAAACGCTATAGATATCAACCACGACTACGCGTTCGCGCACTTTTCCCTGGGATCAACTTATTTTGAAATAGGAAAGTTCAAAAAAGCTGCGGTGGAGTTAAAAAAAGCCCTCATCCTTAATCCGCAGGATTACTACACTTATTGCCAGTATGGTAGAACTTTGATGCATCTTCATCAATATGATGAGTCAATAAGCGCATTAAAAGGCGCGATAGAACTAAACCCCGAGCATGCTTTCTCATTTCTTAATCTGGGTTTATCTCACTTCTATGCCGGAAGATTCGAAGAATCCATCGAGTTCTTAAAACGAACCCTTGACATTAATCCTGATATGCTTGATGGAAGGATCGCGCTAGGTCAAGCTCTGTTCAAGAAATCAATGGACGATGCCGCCCTTGCGGAGTTTAGAAAGGCTCTGAAAATCGATCACAAACACCCTAAACTTCGCTTTTTCATGGGATTGGTTTTCCGAAAAAAAGGGGAGACCCAAAAAGCAATTGAAGAGTTCAAACTTGAAAATAGCCAAAACCCCAATGACCCGGAATTGCATTTCAACCTAGGCTTGGCTTTTAAAGACAAAGGAATGCTGGATGAAGCTATCGGAGAGCTAAAACGTTCTCTTTTTCTCGACCCAAGTTTAACTCGATCTCACGATAGCCTTGGGGAAATTTACGATATTAAGGGGCAATATGAGCAAGCAGTTGTCCACTGGAAAAAAGCAAATGAACTTAGGAACAAATCCGGAGTTAAGGAGATTTCTGAAAAAATTCCTTCCCCCTTAAAAAGCAAATCAGAACTTGACATGCTAATTGAGCGGTATAAATCAGAAATCGTAAACAACCCCAATAATTCTGAGGCTCACTACAACCTTGCATCCGCTTATAAAAACAAAGGAATGTATGATGAAGCGATTATAGAATACCGAAAGGTTCTTGTAATCAACCCATACGATTCGTTTACTCATTACAATCTCGAAGTAATTTATCGTTTAAAAGGAATTGATGACCCCAACATAGCGCGTTGGAAACGGTCTGTCGCATACAATCCGGAAAATGCCGGCGCTCACTACAGACTCGGCTTGGTGTATAAGGAAAAGGGAATGCTGGACGAGGCAATTAGAGAGTGGGAAAAGGCGGTCGCCATTGACCCGGACTTTTCGCACGCGCATCTTCAACTTGGAATTGCATACAAAAATGTCGGTCGTTCGGATGATGCAATCAAGGAATGGCAGCACACAATCGAACTTGACCCGGAGTTTCGGGAAGCTTTCTTCCATTTAGGTAAGGCATACCTTAATAAGGGAATGCTCGACGATGCGGTTAAGGTTATTAAAAAAGCTATCGTTTTTAATCCGAAAGACGTTGAAAGCCAATTTATCCTTGGTTTAATCTACAAAAACAACGGTTTAATGGAAGAAGCGCGCGAAGTTTTTGAACATCTTTTGGCGATTCAAGAGGATCATGTCCCCGCGCTAACAAATCTTTCCGCGGTCTACAAAAACCTTAACCAATCCGAGAATGCCTTGAATTGCATCATGATGGCGCTTCGCCTTGATCAAAAAAACTATTTCGCGCATTATCTCCTTGGAAGCATTTTTCGATCCATGGGAGATTTTCAAAAAGCGGAAAACGCTTTTTCCCAAGCCTCCCAATACAATCCCGAAGACGCTTTTTCCCATTACAGCTTAGGGGTGATCTATAAAAACACC
>JACPTH010000577.1 GCA_016192885.1 bacterium
CCTCTGAAGTGTTCCCAAAATTTAGAGCGGAAATTCCCTTTCGCTCAAATTCGGCCCCTATGATGCTTTTCAATGGTTGAGCAATAAGTTGGCTTTCCGGTTCCTTTTCAAGCAACTCTAGGTTTCGTGCGGCGTCATCGAAATTACCCTTTTTCATTGAAGCTTGGATCGCATCTACGTAAAGTTTTTTCTGGTCGTAACTTCCAGGCTTAAAGTAAAGCCAGGCACCCGCCAAAATCCCACAAATCGCGAGGAGAGAGAAAACCCCCAACGGTAAATTATCCCATATGGAGGGGAATTCTTTAACGCTTGATTCATACATACCTGAAATCTTCAATCTTCTCGATTTCCTTCTGGATGTGGCTACCGGTTCTTTCTCGATAGAAGGGAAATGCTCCTCAACGAAATTGTCAAAAGCTTTTATTAAGTCTTCGACAGTCGGTCTGTCAGAAGGTTCTTTGTTCAGCATACGTTTGACGATTGGGAGAAGCGGAAGAAATGGATCATCCTTAGAAAGCGCTTTCATCGGCAGAGTTTCGTTAACATGCTTCATTGCAATGGAAAGTTCCGGATTGGAGGAATCATCCGCTTCAAATGGAACCTCGCCATATATCAATTCCCAGAAGATTATTCCGGCGGAATAAACATCGGATTGGGGAGTGAGGTCTTTCGCTCCTCGGCACTGTTCCGGGGACATATATTTTGGAGTTCCCACCGTCATTTCCGTTCGGGTTAACCTGGCACCTGCTTTTGCAAGCCCGAAGTCAAAAATTTTTAACGTTCCGTCGCGGGTAATGATAAGATTGCTAGGTTTCAAATCTCGATGAATTATCCCTCTCGAATGGCATGCCCCAATTCCCTCGAGCAATTGAAGCATAAGGGGTACGACCTTTCGGGGATCTTTTGCGATCGTGGAAAGAAGATTGGATAGATTTGTGCCGTCGATATATTCCATGATAAGAAAAGGTTTTTCGGTTTCCGGGTCCCTGGATGAGGCGTAAATGTGGAGAACGTTAGGGTGTTCGACGGTGGCTAAAAGCTGGCCCTCTTTAAGAAATCGGTCAACGATGATTTCTTCTGTCGCCGCCTCTTCGTTAAGGATTTTTAAGGCGACTGTACGGTTGAGTGAAGTATCAAGCGCTTTATACACTTCACTCATGCTTCCCTTTCCGATGAAACTTTCAACTCTGTAAATTTCGCTTACGATTCGACCCGTGGAGAAAATTTCTTTTCCCGAAACAGAGGTTTTTGTTGATGAGGTTGTCATCTTCATTCTCTCTTTTTTCAGGATCTCAAGAATGGTCGGAATAGTTGGCCTTTTTTCAGGCTCTTTTGACAGCATTGACTCCAAAAGGTCGGCAAACCGCGACGCAACCGGGTGTTTTCTTACCAGCTCAATCGGAGGAGGAAAGCTAACATGTTTAATCGCAATGGCGAGCCCCGGATCATCCGCTTCTTTTTC
>JACPTH010000049.1 GCA_016192885.1 bacterium
TATTCAAGAAGTCGTAACTCTTAGTTATGAAAATGACAGAAACATTTTTGAAAAGATTAAAGAGCTTGTTCCTAATGTGATAACAGTCGCCGCCGGGCTTTTGATAACCGGTTGGGGGCCTGAAATGTTAAGACAGAATCCTGCGATTGACCTGGGTTTTACCTTCGAATGGGAATTTACCGCGCTTGAAACGGCAAAAAAAATCCGTAATAAGGAAGATATAAAAGGCACTCACGGTATTTTCCACAGAACTGGGGGAAAAGTGGTTGAAGAACCCCGTCGACCATCTCCCGATCTTGATTCTTTACCTTGGCCCGCAAGGGAGCGTCTTCCAATGTTAAGATACAACGATGATTTCGCATTTTTGCCGGTTCCAAACCTACAGATGTTTTCTTCCCGCGGATGCCCGTTTAAATGCTCTTTTTGCGTTTGGATTAATGCCCGTTACGGAAATAACCAAGTACGGTTTCGTTCACCTGAAAATGTCGTGGAAGAAATAAAATGGTGTTTAAAGACTTGGCCTTTTAAAGCGGTTTATTTTGATGACGACACCTTCAACATAAAAAAATCTTATGTATTGAGACTATGCGAGGAGATGGAAAGGCAAAACCTGAAAATTCCGTGGGCGGCAATGTGTCGAGCTGATTTGTTTGACCGTGAAACCCTGAAAATTTGTCGCAAAACCGGTCTTTTCGCCGTAAAATACTTCATGGAATCCATAAAGAACTTGATCTTGAGAAAGCCAAGGAAGTTATTTCCCTTACCCGAGAACAAGGAATCAAGGTTCATTTAACACTGGTGATAGGCTTACCCGGCGAAACTGAAAAAACCATTCGGAAGACTTGGAATTTCTCCAAAAGAGTAAAAGCTGATTTTCTCCAGTTTTCCCTTTCTACCCCCTACCCTGGAACCGAACTTTACGAGTATGCGAAAAAAAATGATTGGATCGAAGGAAGAAATTGGAATGAATTCAACGCCGATGCTCAAGCCGCGATGAGAACCGACGAACTATCCGTTGAGGTTCTTGAAAAGTGGGTAAAAACCTTGAACTTTAGAAGATTCGGCCTTCAACTAATTAGAAATCCCTGGAATTGCCTGAAAATGTACACGCGAAAAGCACTACAAAGCCCGCGAAAAATCCTAAACGTTTTTAAAGCTCTCGGAGACTTTTAATCGGCAAAGGGTGCATTTCACCCGAAAGCTGGGATTTTCAAGGCGGAGAATCGGTTCCCATTGACAAGCTTTTTTCGTGGGTAATTGACCAAAAAGATATCGAAGGACTAACTATTTCAGGCGGAGAACCCGTAGATCAAGCTGAACCCTTAACCGAACTTTGCATTCACCTTAGAGAAAAAATTGATATCGGAATCATGTGTTACACCGGATACAAACATGAAAATCTAATGGAAGAAGGGACTCCGGCGCAAAAAAAGCTGCTTGAGAGCATAGATATTCTAATCGACGGCGAATATCTCGAAGATCGGCATAGCAATTTATTGTGGCGTGCCTCATCCAATCAACGAATTATTTGTCTTAGCAATCGCTACGAAAAACAAATTTCGACGCTTACATTTGATACCGACCGATCCGCAGGAATCGAATGCTCCGTTTCTCCGGCAGGAACGATTCTAATCGCCGGGGTGCCCTCGGAAGCCAGGTTTCGAGAAGAATTTCTAAAGGCACTTTATTGAGTCCTGCAAAAGTAAAGACCGAATTCTTTCCCTGATTCTTCTGCTTGCAAAAAAGTTGAAGGAAGCAAAAAAATCGTCTATACTCCCAAAGTATCTTTCAAGAAATTTCCCTCCAGTTTTTTACTACATGAAATTTTTGTGTCTTGATGTTGGAACAAAACGAATCGGGGTGGCATGTTGCGATTCAATGGAAATCGCCGCTTCTCCGCACTCCGTGATACCTTTCGGCAAAAATGCCCCTGAACTAATCGCCAAGCTTGTTGAAAGTGAAAATGTCCAAGGATTGGTAGTCGGTTTACCCCTTTCAATGGATGGTTCTCAGCGAGACGCATGTCAAAAAATTCAAGAGTTTATCGAAGGTTTAAAGCCATTCTTAAAGGTCCCGATAGAGACCGTCGACGAACGACTTACGACAAAGATCGCAGAACATAGCCTGATTGAATCCGGAATGAGAAGGGAAAAACGCAGGGAAAACCGCGACGCGGTAGCCGCCGCGTTGATTTTAAAAACATTCCTTGATATCAGAAGAACTCACGGCATCTCGCCTTTTGAAAAAGGCGACAAAAAAAAAGGTGTACAAATTAATGAATAAGCTTCCATCCTATCGATGCGTTTTATTTTGCGAAGATATCCGCAGTGAAATCGGCGGAAGAGTTAGTTTAATGGGGGTTCTTGGTTCAAAGTTATTCGTCCAGGAATTTCCGCTTTTGTTTCCAAAATTTTGCTTGTTTGTTGAGTGGGGAGACATTATCGGGAAGGTATCGGTAATGCTTAACATCGTTCCACCGGAAGGAGTTGTAATGCCCCGGGGTAAGCCATGCGCTGAATTCAAAGGGCAAGCGGGAATAACCGCAAGATCGATGATTATTCTAAATGGTTTTGTCTTCCCTAAAGCCGGGCCATATTCTTTTGAGATTATAGCTAATAATTCGGTTGCCGGGTGTGAAACCATGGTTGTAGAGAAAATCGAAGCACCAACCTCTACTCCAAATTAAATTATCCTAAATCATGAACAAACCCCAAACAAAGGGCAGCCAAAGTGCATTCCGCGAACTTTTAGATAAAGCTTTTAGCAACCCTGATTCGTTTTTGGTTCAAATTTCCACGTTTATTGAAAAGGATCCCGAGGGTTGCATTGAAAATATGCTTGAAGAATTTGACTCGGATCGATGGGAAAGAAAGCGGTTCGTTGCGGATTTATTTGTCGGAATCCTTAAATCACGAGCAAATTCGGTTCTTTTGCCGTTGATTTCAGGAAACAACCCGGATCGGTTTTATTGGGCTTCAACAATCTTGTCCGAACTTGGCGATGAAACCGCTATTCCGGGTTTGATTGAAGGGCTGGATTCAAGCAAAAAAGCGGTCATTCAGGGAAGCCTAAGAGCGCTTTCCCGGTACAAGAATACGGAGGCTTTTAAGGCTCTAACCAATTTTTTTCTTACAAAAAATGAATGGGGCTATTTGTCCATGGCACTTAAATTTCTGGTCCCATACTCATCCGAATTAGTCCCCCAATTTCTTTTAAATTTTTCAAAGACCCCAAGGGAAAGGCAAGCTTGGATTTTGAAATATCTTTCGGAAACCGGTTCTTCAGATGCCGTAGAACTTTTTACTTCAATTCTTGAAAGAGACCCCCTTAGTTTGGGTTTATTTGCCGTGACGGGTCTTGGAAGAATTGGAACTCCTGAAGCGGTAAGAATCTTGGCCAAGAATTTAAAGAACCCGGAATGGTTTGTTCGAAAGCGGATCGTGGAAGCTCTCGGAGTCGCGACTTGCCCCGAAGCGATTAAAGCTCTCATTGAAGCCCAAAGCGACCCTTCAACCCAAGTTAGGGTTAGCGCGGTAGAAAGTCTTTCCAAAATTGGAAAAATGGATTTACCGCTGTTAATCAAGGAATTAGAAACCGGCCCGAAAGAAAGGCGAATCGGTTTGATAAAGGCTATCGGGAGCATCCCGGACCCCCGTTTTGTCCCTCCCCTGGTTAAATCACTCAAGGAACCAGACTGCGTTTTTGTCACCCTGGAAGCTTTGGGAAATTTAGGGTTTCCTGAAGCGGCACCTGCCATCATGCCTTTTCTAAAAGATAAAATTTGGTTTAACCGCTTGAATTCCCTTGAAGCAATTGGAAAGCTAAAAATTCCTAACCTCTCCGAAATTGCCGAATCATGCCTCGATGACCCGAACGATATGGTTCGCAATGCGGCAACAAAACTTTTATCGGGAGGCTCTTCATGACATCATTTTGCGGACATTGTAAGAAACAATTTGAAACTGGTCAGCCAAGATACAATATCGCGGTTGAAATTGCTTGTTCGATTGGCGATTCGGATGAGATTCTAGCGGATGTGTCGTTTGAAGATTCCA
>JACPTH010000526.1 GCA_016192885.1 bacterium
AATATCCCGAGTTTTCAAAAACATTAATTCGCAAAGATGAGTTTGAGTTGCTTGACCGCACAACACAATTCGGTCAAGATCTTCAATGGTCAAAGGTTGAAGTGAATACGGGCTTTGAGGCTCATAACCGGAATTAATCTTAGACCTCTGATTGGAATTGAATCGCTCTATGGAGGCAATTAGAGTTTTCCGGCGATTGGCTATGTTCGCCAAAATTCCCTGGTAAAAGTGAGAAAAAACTTCCTTGCGATTATCAAAAAAAGAGAAAAAATCTTTGCTGGTTTCGGCATATGGGGGAATGTACAAATAATGACGCCGGACCCCGCTCATTCCGACGCTGAATTCAATCCCAATCTTCACTTTAATTCCAAGGATGTTCCCTGCGGAAATGGTCTCATGTATCATTCCACGTTGCTCAATGTGGGAATGAACCAAGGTCAGCTCGGAAATACCTTTTACAAAGGCGTCTAAAAGAACCTGAGTGGGAGTTTTTCGCCCTTCCGTGAGATTGTCGTGAACGTGATTGTCCCACCCCATGCCCAGATCCTTTAGCGGTTTCTCTTCTTCAGGAACTTCAACCATATGCATTCTAGCCAAGAAGTCACGAATTACGGCTTCGTGCCCGAATGATGCAAGCCCAAAATCGGACATTGCTTCCATTTGCTTTCGTTTGTCCCCTCTGGCTTTTACCGCTTCCTTCATTAAATTGATTTGGACTCTTGCGGTGTTTAAAGGCATATTTAGCGTTTTTGCGTGCAGCGACTGATCGATCAACATTGTAAGAGCGGAAAGCCTTCCCTCGGTATCTTCAGGGGAAAGGTCGTGCGCGATCTTGATATACGCGCTTGCTATGTTTAGACGACGTTTATCTAGTTCTCGTACAAACCCTCCGGGGTGTGAGGGATGGCGAATCGCAAGTTTTGTGGGAGGTTCGTCAAGCTTATGATTCAAAGTTTCGACGAGGGTCTCTATTTTATCGTTAAAACTAAGCCACTCAACCAACATCGATAGAAAAAGAAAAAATTGTCGACTTAGAAAAATCAAGAACCGCCTAAAAGCACTAATTTTTAAACTCCTTAACGCTAAACGAAACAAACATGTGAAAACCGCTCACATGTTTGTTTCGAAAAAACTAAATTATCTTAGGAAAATTCAACCTTACCGCTTTTCTCAATTAATTTATTGTTATTTCACCGGGTTTTACTATGTACCGAATGAATTTCCCTCTAACCTGACCCGATTGATAGGGCCCAAGATCGCCCGAATCGCCCGAAGAAACGCTTGTTCCGTTGCGGGTGTATTCCGAGACGGGAATAAGCTCAAATTCCGCGAAACCTATGATTCGTATGGACGAACCAAAAGCGTAAGAACTTGAAGCATAAACGCCGTTTGGGTGGTCCTGGCCTTGTAAATCGTAAACCGAAGTCGCTGAGGCATTAAGCCGGTTGTTGGTCGGAACTTCAGGGGGAACATCGGTAATCGGCACAATAACCCGCCTTGAAGGAAGGACGGGCAAGGCTCCGTTTACATGAAAATCGACGGCTTGATCGGTGGGACCGGACATATTCCCAGGTTCAGGCATAATTCGGTCGCTGATTTGAAGAGGACTTCGAAACCCGTATTTGAACCGATCGCGATAATCATTTGCGCCCCCGGCGTTAACGTTATCGGGGTCGATAGGGCCGTAATTGTTTTTTTGCCTTCCCGGCCCGCTTGCCTCGGGCCCGCCACCCTGAACTACCTTTGTCGACAACGACCCAAGGAGAACATTGTTTAATACCAACCGTTTGGACTGAATGTTTTGGTGGGAATGCCCTCCGGCGAAGCAAAATTCCCCCGTTCCGACCGTTCCTTTTACGTAATTGGCAATGGAAGAATAGGAATTGAGAGTTCCCAAAACGGTCGTGGAGTTCTTAATCACGGACATGGTCATTGAGTCGGTATGCCCCCCCCCGTTGCTGGGGCTTGCCCCGGTATGATTTTGACACCGGGGGTCGAGAGGCGCATTGGTGGTAAATGCTCCATTATAATTACCGTTTATGTTCGTATAATACATGTTTCCCTCATATTTGCAGAAGCCCTTATTCACGAACCCGGTAAAGGCCAGGCAATTTTCAAAAGCTTGAGGGTTTGTCACGTTCATTGGGTTGTCAGTGAAAATCTTGGAATGCCAAAGCGAAATATCCAGAGTTTCGAGGGCAAAACACTGTGCGTACAAAAAACCTCCCAAAGAAATGTGCTCTCGAATTTTATTCACGACCGCCCACTTCATTCTTTGTACCCGATTGGGGTTTCGGACGAACCCGTTGTCGGCAGGAAGGGTAACGCTTCCGTTCCCCGTGACAACACTGCCTGCAGAGTTGACCCACTTTCGGGTAAGGGAATAACCTGTTGAATCGGTGAAGCCTTTGGTGGTCGCTAAATTATAACTTGTCTTGAAAGAACGACACATAGGGCGTTCGTCGTCGCCTTGCTGGCAAATTCCTGTGGTCATGAAATCCCAATATCTTCTGCCATCCCAGGACGAGCGCTCGGCGCACCTTAATCCGTAATTTGTACATGAGTTGTTAGAATACGAGGAACTCCAGGTTTTAGTCGTCCAATTTGTGATTCTTCCGCGGCAATAATTACAAAGATCGTTGTTGGTATAGCTGGTTCGATTCAAACCCCCGATATTTGCTACCCAGGTTTTGCAAGTATAATTAAGATATTTGCAGCCCCCCGTCCAGCCGGTAAAATCTTCATGATGCGTGTGAAGCCAATTGTAACCGGAAAGAACGTTATCGATTATTTCCCCGTCGTAGATGTGAGTGCATAAGGCGCTATTAAAAGACGAAGTTCGCGTGGGCATATAGGTACCGTATGGTATTTCGGCGGCTCTAAGAACGGTTTCAACGGGGTCAGGAGCGGTTTGGGATGAATAAACCGCGATTTTCGGGCGGTTGTACATTTCAAGAACGTTAGGATTCACCAGATCATAAATCGCCTGAATTGAATTCGAACCCGTAATAATCGTGAAACTGACCCCCATCGCCGTAAGCTTGTCGATTACCGCTTGGTCGTAAGGCAGGAAAAATGACCCTCCGCGATAACCGAGCAACCACTCAACGGGGGTATAACCCGTGTCGCTGTCGTTGATTTTTAAACACCAATAAGCCGCGCCGTAAGCCTTCATATATGCCGCATCGCTTGGCTGCGCTCCCTGATCCATGGGGACCAGGATTTTTTTCATGTCCGGGTCTTCCGTGGGGCCTGAGGCAGGGCCAGAACCGCCCCCGCTGCCGAGTTTCAAAATATACTCTTGGTTCGCGGCGAATTCTTGAGAACCGTTGAAAAAAGAAACATCGTAAGTATTTCTTGTCAAATCTTTTACCACGCCGTGCGGTATTGCGAGAGGTATAATCGCGGCCGGCCCGCCGGAAGAGCCTCCTCCCGTCCCGCTTGCTATATCTAGATCGGTCCTTCCCGCGCTAATATTGACCGAATTGAACCCGATGGCTTTAGCGAAAAAAAGATCGACTGATTGTCTGGAAGTCACCGTAAAGGAGTTGTCGGACCCGAAGTTGATCGCTACGTCCGAAACCTGAGAAGAAGAATACCCGTTCTGCTGCATAACCGCGCGAACCCTCGTGCGAACTTGATCTTGCTGGGAGCTTGTTAAAGCCGTGCTCGATGAAGCCATAATCTGGCTCATTTGATCGTAACCGGCCTTCCAGCCTGCATTTACCGCAGTCTGAAGCTTGTTGCGATTGTAATACATCCAACCAACATCTGTTACCATTGCCACTAACCCGAGGAAAAAAATCGAAGCAGCCGCGGACATGATTATTACACTTCCGCGTTTTCGAAGGGGAAAGAAAAAAAATCTTGATTTCATATGGAACCCCTCCTTTTTGAAAAAATCATTTATTCTTTGTTTTCATCAGCGCGCGCACGGAGGGTAATCGCTCCGGATGCGCTTCCTTCTCCTTGAGCTGCGCCTATTAAGGTTCCGAATATGGGGGTCACGAGCGAAAGATTATATGACGCGGAAACCGAAACTTTTTGCTGGGTTGTTCCGACTCCTTCAAAGGTCGCGGTAATTTCACTTTGAGGGGTCATCGGAGATCTGGCGGCCCAAAATGCCGTTTGTACTTCCGCAAGGGTTTGGTGAGTGGTGGAGGTATAAACGTCCCTTGCCACCAGCTGATTAATTCGTTTTGAAGCAACCCGAGCTGCGCTTACGCATTGGGTATGCAAGCTTGACCAAACATGCATCGCCCGGCCGAAATCATAAATTCCCATGATAACAAAGAAAAAAATGGGAAGAACCAACGCCATTTCAACCACGCCTTGGCCTTTTTTCCGATTAAAAATAATCATTTTTGTACTCCTATCTCGATGCCACTTGATTTGGAATCTGGTACGCGGCAACGACGGATAATGGAATAAAAGTATTGCTGGTAAACGACCCTAGAAGGGTCTGATAGAACGGAGTATAAACCGGGGTTTGATAGGAAATTACAACCCTTATCACCGTAGCCCCGGAAATCGAGACTCTTGAAACGGAAGGGGAATAAGTTCCCGACCACCAGCTTGGTTTTTTTGAGTTCGCGAAACTCAAAATGTTCGAATCGCTCACGCCGGACGTTCCGTTTCCTTCGGCTCCATACCTGGCGGTGTCATTCGCAATTTGCTGAAGAGTTACGAAGTTGTAGAAAGCAAAACCAAAATCGATAATTCCCCCGACGATTATTAGAAGAAAAAAAGGAAAAAGTAAGGCCAACTCAACTATTGCCTGACCTTTTCTAATTTTGCGAAGTCTCCTGGTTATCATTTCAAAAACCTCCTTATGAGTTGTAAATCAGCATCAATATCTCTCGCAGGTTTCCCCATCGTATGGAAGACGCCCCGCAATATTCCAGTCTACAGTATACTTAAAAAGTTATCGGAACTTCAATAATAAAAGCAATAACAGTCCCAATTAAAATATCAACTCCTAGATAATAATGAAACCGCAAGGTTTCAGTTTTGTTTTCAGAATGTATGGTTTTTTCTTTAAAAGCGCCCGTCAAAAAACTTGTTACAAGCATTGGTATGGCATTCCTGCCATAGTTTAAATACTGAACAAGGAACGAGTGAGGTATCCCGACCACAGCGGAAAAAAGGAACACACTTAAGACAAATTTTATCCCGCCGAGGGCGCCGATGGCTCCCAGTAGTTTCACATCTCCCATTCCCACTGCTCCTATGATTGCCAAACCCATATAAAAACCGCATCCCAAAGTTGATGCCGCAAGGCTTGTACCAAATCCTTTAAGTCCAAAAAAATATGAATTTAATGCGATTCCAAGAATAATGAGGGGGAAAGTTAACCAATTGTAAATTTTTCCCCATTTCATATCGGTTACCATTGCAACCGAAGCCCCAAGAATCGCAACCATTTTTAAAATATTTTCCGGATTCGCATCCATAAAAAGATTTCCAGTGAAGTATTTAATTTTACTCTTTTAATGGTATCATGAAACAGTTTGGGGTATCGAATAAATGTGTCAAAAGCAAGCTAAGGTAGCCTCCGTGTTCCCAGCCATCCAACTAAAAGAAATGTCACCGGAGGAAATTGAGCAAGTTTACTTGATCGAAAGTTTGTCTTTTAGCGCTCCATGGGCCAGGGAGTCTTTAGAAAATGCGATTGATAATCCATTTGCTATCAACCTGGTCGCCATTGTTGAAAATGAAATACGAGGTTTTGTTATGGCCATTTTTCGACAAGAAGCAATGCATATAATTAACCTGGCGGTTCACCCAAAAGCCAGGCGTTGTTCAATAGGGAGAAACTTATTGAAGGAACTGCTGATTTGGGCGCAACAAAAGAAAGTTTTGTGGGCATTCCTCGAAGTTAGATCTCAGAATTTTTCCGCTATTTCTTTGTATGAGCGCGAGGGATTTTTGCTCATAGAGCGAATTCCTGCCTATTACGCGAATGACGGAGATGACGGGCTAATAATGGCAAAGTTTCTAAGCTAAATTTTCGAGCGGCCCTTTCATTAAAACCACTGAAACATTCGGCTCGACTGAATCAATTTGATGTGTTATTTTATTGTGGTCAGAAAATATTACCAAGTTTCTAAGAGAAAAAGGAGCTTTCAAAAATGCAGTGTCGAAGTATTAAAACCATTTTTTCGGTGCTTGTCGTTTTCGCCGTTTTTGCCCTTATCACGGGTTGCGAGGCTCAAGATTCCTCAGGATTTCAGGGTAAAGCCCCTCCCGAAATTAAGGCTGAAGAATGGATTAATTCCGAACCACTTTCGTTGGCCAGTTTAACGGGGAAAATTGTTGTCGTGGAATTTTGGGCGACGTGGTGCCCCCCCTGTAGACAATCTATCCCACATTTAATTGAGCTTTCCAAGCAATTTAAAGATAAAAATGTC
>JACPTH010000527.1 GCA_016192885.1 bacterium
AAAGAGCTTTCGATTACCGTGAAACCATGCTCCATTGGGTTCCGCCATCCGATCACCTACCCGAACCTGATTCCCCCTCATATTATGCAATTACAGGTTTTCTGGGGGAAATGGGAATTTTTTCAACCGGCGTCGGGTATACCAGGCCATTTCATTATATTCTAGCCCCCTGGATAGACGGGGAGCTTCTAGCAGCGAAACTCTCCAAGTATAATCTCCCGGGGGTAAGATTTATTCCTTCGTTGGTTAAGCCATATTATGGGCTTTATCAACAAAAAACCATTCCCGGAATTGAAATAATAATTCGTGATAATATTAATTTTGATCCGGTTTTAACTGGAATCGCGATAATTCGAACGCTTCGGGAGCTTTACCCCATCAAAATCCCGCTTGAACACCCCGCAATTTCCGAAGGGCTTGACACCTTATTAGGGGGCCCTTCGGTGCGAAACGCCTTGATTGCAGGAACTCCGTTAATGCGCATTTTAACCGACTGGCAACCTCACCTAGAAGAATATCGAAAAAAGAGGCGATCTTTTATGATCTATCCTTAAAACTAAAAGCTCGAAATAATAGCTTCCAGATCATTTCGGGCGGCTCCGCTAAATTTCTTTCCGCGAAAACCGCAAAACCTCATTTGAAAAAATCGCGAAAGTCCGCCCCAACCGAAGATCGTTTAGCTTACCCAAAATGAATTGACAATCGTTGTTTCAAATGCTAGGTTACATATATTGAGAAATAGTTGGAAGGTTCTGTTGGAAAATGAGGATTTGGCGTTATTTCCCGCGAAATGATTTTTGTTTTGCCGCTCCTAAAAACTGTTAATAAATCTTCTTTTGAGCTGCCAAATTGAAAACCGGAAATCGAACTCATTGGGAAGCGCGGTAAGTTTTCCATTTGAAAGAAAGTTGGTTTCCAAAATTATTTTTAATAACTAAGGATTTCAAAAATTCATGGAATTAATCACGTTAACTTTAAAAGATGGAACCAAGCAATCGTTAGAAAAAGGGAAACCCATTTTTTATCTGGTGAAAAAAATGCCGCCTGAACCTTTTTTCCCAATTTTGTGCGCAAAAGTAGATAATGACAACAAAAGCCTTGATTTTTGCCCCGACATGGATTGCCAAATTGAATTTCTCGACTATCGAAGCCGGGAAGGGCAAGAATGCTATCGGAGAAGTACGACTTTTATTTTGGCGAGAGCGGTCCTTGAGCTATATCGCAATGCTCGTCTTGTCATCGGGCACTCCCTTGGCAACGGTTATTATTATGATTTGTACACCGACGTCCCTGTAACCGAGACTATTCTAGGTTATATCAATGAGAAAATGCGTACAATAATCAAGAAAAATGAGCCGTTTGATAAAAAAACATTGACCCGGCCTGAAGCAATTACGCTTTTCAAAAAAGAAGGTTATCCCGAAAAGGCTCGACTGCTCCAAAACTTAACCACCGATACGGTCGGAGTTTTATCTTGCTGGAAGTATTACGACCTTGATTTGGGGCCGATGGTTCCCTCGACCGGTTTCATCGATGTTTTTGAATTGAAGCAATATAACAACGGTTTTGTTCTTCTTTTTCCCAAACCTCGTGATAGTCGTGTTGTTTCTGAAATCAAGAGTCAATCCAAGATTTTTCAGGTTTATCGCGAAAGCAAAGAATGGGGAAAGATCCTCGAGGTAAATAATGTGGGGCGTTTAAACCACATTATTCAAAACGGGGCTATTTCAGATTTTATTAAGATAGCCGAAGCCCTTCATGAAAAGAAGATCGCTCAGATAGCGGATGAGATATCCCGTCGGAAAGATTGTAGAATAGTTCTTATCGCGGGCCCTTCAAGTTCCGGTAAGACCACATTTAGTAAAAGGCTTTGCATTCAGTTGCGCGTAAATGGGTTACGTCCCTTGGCGCTTTCCCTTGACAATTATTTTGTAAATAGAGAGATGAACCCAAAAGATGAATTCGGAAATTTCGATTTTGAATCGATTCATGCCCTAGATTTAGATCTTTTCAATAGGCATCTCATCGAGTTACTACAAGGCTCTGAAATACAAGTTCCGAAATTTGATTTTGCAAGCGGTTTAAGAAAAAAAGATGGGGAATCTTTACGAATTAACGAAGACCAAATCCTTATTATTGAAGGAATACACGGCCTTAATGACGAATTAACCCATTCCGTTCTCCCCAAAAACAAATTTAAAATTTACATATCCGCACTTACCCAACTCGTCATTGACGATTATAATCGCATATCAACGACCGACACGCGGCTTATTCGAAGAATCGTTCGCGACAGGAAATTCAGAGGCTACCCCGCTGATGAGACCATTTGCAGGTGGCCGTCGGTCCGACGGGGTGAAGCTCGAAACATTTTCCCCTTTCAAGAAGACTCCGATGTCATGTTTAACTCCGCTATTCTCTACGAACTTTCCGTGTTACGGACGTTCATAGAACCAACGCTTACCGATATCCAACCTGATAATACCGGCTATAGCGAAGCGCGTCGCTTGTTGCGACTTCTTACCCTTTTTAAGCCCTTAGATTCAAATGAAGTTCCCCCAACCTCCATTTTGCGGGAATTCATTGGTGGAAGCTCCTTCCAATACTAATTTTGATTAAGAACATTTCCTATCTCAAAAAGTCGTTAGAGAAAGCGTTGGTTTCATTTCCTCTCCAAGAATGGGTTAATCGCGACCCTGTCCGTTTTCCGCGGTGGTTCCTTCATGAAAGACGGGATGAACGAGAAATTGAAGCAATTGCTTTGTTTTCCGCAATGTTAGCTTATGGAAAAGCCGACTTATTCATGAAAGTCATCGAACGAATACTAAAAAGTTGCGATTACGAATTCCTAGATTTGACCCTAGGGAAAAGAACGCTAAAAAATTGGCCTTCATACCGCCTTTCAAGGGGAGAGGAAATTGCTTCCTTTGTCGCCGCCATCGGAAAAGTAATATCGTGGCGCGGCAGCATTCAATCCTCGTTTCGAAGGGGTTTTTACCCTCCGGAGGGTATTTTTTCGGGGCTTTCTACCCTTTATGAAGATCTTTACGCTTCCGCCATAGGAGAAAGCGAATCACTTGGAAGAGGAATTAAGCATTTGCTCCCTGACCCTCAAAAAGGAAGTTGCAGCAAACGATGGCACCTCTTTTTGAGGTGGATGGTTCGCCCTTATGACAAAGTTGACCTAGGTTTATGGAAGTTTGTTTCTCCATCGAAGCTAATCGTTCCTCTTGACCGCCATATCAGTCAAACCGCGCGGGCTCTTAATTTAACATCAAGGTCATCGGACGATCGAAAAACGGCCGAAGAAATTACCCAATCATTGCGGGCCATTGACCCGGATGACCCGGTTCGATTTGATTTTGCACTGTGCCACCTCGGCATGTCGGGGAATTGTTCCCACGACCGAAATTCTTCAAATTGCGAAACCTGTATTTTGGTTAAATCATGTTTTCCTAGCTGAAGGAATGTTCGAATACATTTTTTGAAATGTCAATTACTCCATCCTTGAGTTATCTTAAATCTTTTTTCTTTTGCGGTCTTTGTTTTAAAAAGATGGACATCCAAAATGAAGCTTTTTTTTGTCACTCGGGGTGTTTTAAAGGATTGTCCGCCGTCGAATTAGAAGAAATTCTTTGGGATGAGCTTGGAAAATTTCTTTCACATGCCTCTCAAAGAACCGCTGCCGCCGAAAAACTCAAGGAAAAGCTTTCAGCCAAGCAAATTCGACTCCTCTTTAAGAGTCTTAAGGGGTTCGTCGGATTCCTTCCGGTTGAAGACAAGGAGCGCTTCATGAATTCACTGGTAGAAAAGGTCGAAATTACATCATCAAATTCCATTAACATAGTTTTCCGTTTTTAACTTTCATGGACAAGCCGTTCCACGCCATTGCAGGGAAAATCCTCACTCTCATCAGCGGGGGAAAGTTTAAAGATGCAATGGATTTGTTTAAGAGAAATTTTAATCTCACCAAACCCCCTCCCAAATCCTTTATCAATAGTTGTTTCCAAGAGTATAAACGTCAGGATGCCCTAGTTGAGGGTTGTCAATTTATTAGAGACATTCTTCCTTGGTTCCCCGACGACCCTGAACTTATGGAACAAGAAGAATCCGCAAGGAAAGACCTTTATGACCAACTGTTAAAGGCGGCGGACACGCAATGGAAATCAGC
>JACPTH010000528.1 GCA_016192885.1 bacterium
ATTAACAAGTTGGGAAAATGCTCTATTAGAGCGCGAAAAGAAAATTGACCTCGATGAGGAGAATCTTCATAAAGAAATAATGTCAAAGCGTCAAAATATCGAAAGTGAAATAAAAAAGGTTTTGGATGTTTCAAGATCTAGCGCGGACAATCTCCTTCAGTCCGCAAAATCAGAAGCTGAATCCCTAAAAAAATCCTCACAAATTGAAGCTGAAAGTGTTCAAAAAAAAGCTTATAACGAAGGGTTTTCCTTGGGACAGGAAAAGGGATTCGCCAAAGGTGAGAAAGAAGGTTTGCATGAGGGAAAATTAGAATGGCAAGGTTTGATTAAAGAAACCGATATGCTTATTCAAGAGCTTCAAACGAGTCGAATGGGGATACTGAAGTCGGTTGAAGAAGAAATGTTAAAACTTGTTTTTGGATTTTCCAAAAGAGTAATTAAAATTGAATCCCTAGTTCAACCTTCAATTGTTTTGGAGAATATTCATGAAGCAATTGGGAAAGTGGCGGAAGTTGACAAAATTGTTCTTAGAATCAATTTGAAGGACAAAAGCATGGTTGAATCGCATAAAGAGGAGTTTTTAAGCCATTTGAGCGGGGTGAATGAACTTCGAATCATTGAAGACGGCTCTATTGCACCGGGTGGAGTAAAAATTGAAACCGGAGTCGGGACAATTGATGCCACAATTGAAACGCAGGTAGAAGAACTTGAAAGAGCAATGATGTCTTTTTTCCATAAAGCCTAAAGGTCGGTTAAAAATTATTGATGGATAAAGACCGATTTACTCAATATCGGACCACTATTGAAAAACTTGACCCCATAAGAGTAAATGGAAGAGTTACCCAAGTTGTAGGTCTTTTAATTGAAGCAAATGGCCCTCAGGTTCCCGTCGGCGATGTTTGCAATGTCGTAACCAACCAGGGGGCCATTCCGTGCGAAGTAGTCGGGTTCCGACGTTCTCACATTTTGTTGATGCCCTTGGTGAACACCCAAGGAATAAAGCAGGGTAGTGAAGTTATTCCACGCGGGTTTCCTTTGACTGTTCCCGCAGGGGACGGAATTTTAGGGCGGATTCTTGACGGATTAGGGAACCCTATTGATGAAAAAGGCCCTCTTCCTGAAAATCTCCATCAGGTTCCCATTCATCGGGACCCTCCAAACCCTTTTTCAAGGCAAAGGATCCACGCCCCTTTAGAAACGGGAGTTCGAGTTTTTGACAGCCTTTTGACCATGGGTGCGGGCCAAAGGATTGGAATTTTTTCCGGCTCCGGAGTAGGAAAAAGCACATTGTTGGGAATGATTGCCCGGAGTTCGAAGGCGGATGTAAATGTAATCGGTTTGGTTGGAGAACGAGGGCGGGAAGTCCGGGAATTTATTGAAAAAAGCCTTGAGTTGGAAGGTCTTCGCCGCTCCGTTGTGGTCGTCGCCACCTCGGACAAACCCGCTCTTGTTCGGGTAAAAGCCGCATTTTCAGCAACGGCGATCGCGGAATTTTTCCGTGACCAAGGAAAAGCGGTAATGCTCATGATGGACTCGGTTACAAGATTCGGGCTCGCCCAACGAGAGATTGGTTTAGCGGTGGGAGAACCACCCGCAACCCGAGGGTATACTCCCTCTGTTTTTGCTTTGCTTCCCAAGCTTCTAGAAAGAGCCGGAACGGCCCGGCACGGTTCCATAACCGGGATTTACTCGGTTTTAGTTGAGGGGGGCGATATGGATGAGCCGATTGCCGATAGCGTTAGAGGAATTTTAGACGGGCATGTGGTTTTAAGTAGAGAAATGGCGCATCAAAATATTTATCCCGCGGTGGACATTCAAAGCAGTATTTCGCGTCTAATGCCGGATGTTGTGGATAAACACCATATGGACTTAGCGAACCGGATTCGTGATTTGTACGCCACATACCAAAAATCCGCTGATCTAATCAGCATTGGAGCTTACAAAACCGGGACAGATAAAAAAATCGACGAAGCGATTAAAAAATTGCCTAAAATTCAAGAACTAATTAAACAGGAAATAAATCAAAAAATACCATTTGAACAATCTGTTCAAGTAATGGAAGCGATAGTTTCCCAATAAACGTGGAGTCCAATTTCCTGTTTAATCTTGGGGTTTTGATTAATGTTCAAATTCAAACTTGATTCGATTCTTTCATATGCGCAGCATGAAGAGGAAGAGGTTAAGATGCGCTTGGCGGTTAAGGACGGCCAAATTGCCGAGGTCGAGTCTAAGATTCAAGGTTTGATAAGCGATTACAATTCGGGGTTGGAATCCAAAGCCGAAGATTTAAAAGCCGGAAGAATGAAAAATGTTCCCATGTATTCGGCATATTTTATTCGTCTAAAAAGAGCTGAAGCCTTTCACCGCGAGGAAAAAGAGA
>JACPTH010000529.1 GCA_016192885.1 bacterium
AAGCCTCTTTCGCGGAAAAACGCGGTAAAATTCCGCTCGCGGAGGTAATCGGGTACGGAGCATCCATGGACGCTTTTCATGCGGTTATGCCAAAACCGGACGGTTCCGGAGCAAAAAAAGCCATGGAAGCCGCGCTCAAGGATGCCGATCTTTCCCCTGATTCAATCGAATACATAAACGCCCACGGGACCGGAACCTATCATAATGACGGCATGGAGGCTCGCGCCATCTTAAGTTTGTTCGGCGAACGGGGGAAAACCATTCCGACCAGCTCAATTAAACCCTTCATCGGACATTTGCTTTCCGCCGCAGGTGCGGTCGAAACAGTTGCTTCCCTTTTACCTTTTGTACATGGAATTATCCCGCCCACGCTTCATTTTAAAACGCCCGACCCTGAATGCCCAATTTACTGCGTCCCAAATAATTCCATTTCGGCCAATCCGGACATCATAATGAAAAATTCCTATGGATTGGGCGGTCAAAACACTTCTTTAATTCTGGGAAAAATTGGGATCTCTTAGTACCGACTTGAATAATTATCGTGAAAAACCGCTAATAATGCCTGAAAAAATTAACTCTAAGGAAACAACCAAAGGAATTTAGAGGCGCACCCTAAATTAGCAAAAAAACCTATTTTCTTTAAAACATCAGTAGAAGCGGCTCTGTAGCACTTTTGTTGGCAAATTTTCAGTATCTTCAAAAAATCCAAGTTTTATGATATATTGGGGCAATATATGGCAAGTTGAGAAAGGATGACTGAAAATTTAACGAATAGGCTTTGTTCCTAATTAAACAAATTAATATTCCCCCATGTTTTTCCTGGCTTTTACCGGAAAGGGGGGGGGATGTCGAATTTGAGCGTGTTTTCAGCAACAAAAGAATAATGATTGATTTTCGCCACTCTCAATCTCTCTTAGTTGTTGTACAAATGGAGAAAAACATTTTCACATTCGTTTCCAGCTTTCTTTACGAGTGTAAAGAAATAACCGGAAATTGTCAACAAAAAATAATTGAGAAATAAACGAAATTTTATGAGTTTTCCGCAAACTAAGCGAGGCAATTGTTAACCTTATGGAGAAACAAAAGAAATTACCGGATTCATTTATCCAAAGAATGAAGCTGATCGTAAAGAAGGTTGGAAACGCCTCGAAATTAGCACGACTCAGCGATATGTCCGGAGCGGTAATCGGAAAGTACCTTGCCGGGGACTCCGATCCGAGCCGAAGCCGCCTCCTGGCCATTGCTGAAGCCGCAAACGTAAATCTTGAGTGGCTGGTGACGGGGAAAGGCCCGATGAGTCAAGAATACTCGGAATCGATTTTCGGAGATGCGGTGAAATCCCGGGAAGGCCATCCGGGTTTATTAGAGGGAAAATGTGCATCAGGTAGCGAAGCCAAAACCTTGGGTCACGTTGATGAATTTTCATTTTTTCCGTTTTTGAAGATTTCCCGACCTGAGCGAAGCGGGCCTTTTATGGAAGAAAAAATGTCTCCCTGGCAATTCATGGGATGTACAAAAAGTTGGCTTTCATCGGAATTTGGATTATACATTGAAGACTTGCGGTTTTTTTCCATTATCGGAAATGATATGGTCCCGACCATAAAACCTGGTGAAACGATTTTGGTTGACCGGAAACACCAGAATGTAAGACAAGATGGAATATACCTAATTTCCCTTGATGGAGAATTGATGGTTAAACGGCTTCAGCGACTTCCTGAGGGGATCGTTGAAATTATCAGCGACAACCCCGCGTACAAACCTTTTTCCATCAATTTGAAAAAAGCGAACGAAAATTTTCAATCTCTAGGAAGCGTAATTTGGGCCTGGGGCGGACGAAGGATTTAAATTTTTTCAATAAAAAATGTTTTTTTCTGGCAATGTTTTCCCGAAGGGTTAAAATGGTAAATTAAATTAAGGAACTACTTCAAGGATAAATTTTTATGACAACAAGAGAAAGCACTTTGGAAATTACGGAATCGTTTGTTTCTCGACTAAAATTTGTAGTTGATAAAATCGGTAGCGCTGCA
>JACPTH010000535.1 GCA_016192885.1 bacterium
ATGAAAAAGTAATAGTTCTTGGACGCACTGAACTTTCTTATCTAGGAGAGCAACCTTTTGAAGTTCGAAAGGTTAGACTCAGACAGTTACTTTTTTTTAACATACCTTGCATAATTGTTACGGATGACCTTTTAGTTCTTGAAGACCTTTTAGAGCTCTGTAATCAGAAACATATTCCTGTTTTGCGCACTCCCGAGAAAACCGGCGAGTTTATTTATCAACTTTCTCGGTACCTTCATAACCGCTTTGCTCCAAGAAAAAGCGTTCACGGGGTTTTCGTTGAGGTGTATGGCGTGGGGATCCTAATAATGGGTCCTTCCGGTATTGGGAAAAGCGAATGCGCGCTTGAGTTAATAAAACGCGGGCATAGGCTTGTCGCGGATGACGCGGTTCAGCTTGTGAAGATAAGCGAAACGAAGGTTTTGGGGTACCCCAACGAAATGATTCGCCACCACATGGAGATAAGAGGGTTAGGAATCATTGACATTAGATCGTTGTTTGGAATTGCCGCAACCGCCGATGAGAAAGCGGTAGAATTGGTGATGAACCTTGAAAAATGGGACGATAAGAAAGAATATGACCGCTTGGGAATTTTCCAACGATCATCAAAACTTTTAAAGGTCGAAATTCCATCGATGACCATCCCGGTTCGCGAAGGACGGAATCTAGCCGTAGTTGTTGAAACCGCCGCGATGAATTTTTATTTGCGAAAATTGGGAATTTCAACGGCTGAAGATTTCGCAACAAGGTTGAAAACAAGGTTGGTTGAAGGATAACCCGAGGGAGAAATGATCGGCTTTCCCTGGTTTTACCGCCTACCTCCGGAGTTAAGAAGCAGGCGTTGGATGGTCCAAGTTTTTTCTGGACTTTTTTTCCTGGCGATTTCCTTTTCCCTAATTATCGTACTTTTGGTTATTAGTGTTCCCGCCAATCTCGACACTTTGACAAGTTTTCACCCGCTTGCCCTTTTTTTCTCCTGCATCTCGGCCTTCCTTATCGCCTTTTACTGGCTTTACAAGGGAATCCAAAACGCGATTCGAGTGTTAAGCTTCCACGATAAATCCGCTTCAAAAAGTATTCGTGAGCTTGTATTTCCCACCGGAAAGCCCGCTCCTCGTTCTTTTCTAGTCGCGCTAGGAGGGGGTAGCGGCTTAGGAACCCTTCTAAAGGGCCTAAAAGAACACCCGATAAATCTTACCGCGATAGTGACAGACACTGATGACGGAGGATCTTCGGGAAGGCTTCGAAAAGATCTTCAAATTTTGCCTCCAGGCGATATTCGCAACTGCCTTGTCGCTCTATCGAGTTCTGAAAGCCTTATGTCGAAACTTTTTCAGTATCGTTTCGCGGAAGCGGGGGATGTTTCCGGTCATAGCTTCGGAAACCTGTTTATTGCTGCCATGACCGGAGTCCTTGGGGATTTTGGAAACGCCGTCCGCGAATCCAGCAGCATATTGTCAATTAAAGGGAACGTTGTCCCCGTAACCGGAGAAAATGTACAATTAAAAGCGGCTTTCTCCGACGGAACCGAAGTTATCGGAGAAACCGCCATAACCTCCGAGGGAAAGAGAATCATTGAAATCGGGCTTCAGCCTCCTTCCGCAAAGGCCAATCCCGAAGCTCTAAACGCTATTGACCGAGCAGACCTAGTTGTTTTAGGCCCGGGAAGCCTTTTTACAAGCGTGATCCCAAATTTGCTTGTTCCTGAAATTTCCGAGAAAATTGAAAAGTGTTCCGCCCAAATTGTTTACATCTGTAACGTTATGACTCAACCTGGAGAAACGGATAATTTTACGGCGGTTGACCACGTTAATGCGATTTTAGAAAAAACCCTGCTTCATCGCATAGATATCGTGATTGTTAACAACCGCCGGGTGGCTCGCGCCCTTATGGCAAAATACGAGATTCAAGGGCAGTTTTGGGTTGCCCCAACCGTGACCTGGATTGAGGACAAGGGAATCAGAGTTATTACCGGTGATTTTCTTTCAGAGACTGATTTTGTTCGCCATAACTCCGCTGCGATTGCGGAAGTTATACTTTCACTTTTGAATGAACCCAAAAAATCGAAAATACGCTAGATTATGGGGAGAATTTCATACAATCATTCCTTAAAGGAAGAATTGCTGGATTTGTCCGGCAGTTTACCCTGTTGCAAGGAAACCTTACTTAGCGTCCTTCTCACTTCTAGAAAAGGTGGCGTTTTTCTGATATGCCCGCCATTTTTAAAATCGAAAGCCTTGACCCTATTGAATTTCAGTTTTCCTAATGCCAAAATTTATGGTGAAACTTCTCGAAGCCTGTTGATTCGTGAAATCGACTTTGAAAGCCTTAGAAATCGCACCAACGATAGATTGACCTTCGCCGGACCCGATTTACCTCATCTTCATTGTCTTAGGGCTTGGATTAAAGGGCTGTTCATTAAAACTGGATACATCCAAGATCCAAAAAATGGATTTCACATAGAAATCTCCCCGATCGGAATTTTTCATTCAAAAATGTTTGGTACTGTTTGTAAGCGGGTGAAAATCTCATTCAAAAAATTTAAGCGAAGAAATCGTATTGTACATTACCTAAAAGGCAGAAATGAGATTAAGCGTTTTTTATTTTCACTTGAGGTTTACGATCTTGCATTGGCGTTTGACGATCTTTTGGCCACAAAGAATTTGGTGGGATTGGTCAACCGCCAGGTTAACTTTGAAACGGCCAACATTAATAAATTGGTAAGCGCATCTAATAGAGTGGTTGAGAGGATAAACCAACTTTTAAATTACCCCGATCAAGAAATTTGGTCAAATGCATTACGAGATCTTGCCTTAAAACGCGTTGAATTTCCGCATGATTCATTAGATTCCCTGGGACAAAAAGTCGTTCCCCCCCTTTCAAAATCCGCGGTTAAC
>JACPTH010000536.1 GCA_016192885.1 bacterium
GGGGCAATAAATAAAAGGATAATGTTGGCTAAAATGGTGCAATATACGTTTAATCCCATTCTTTCCACATTATCCGATCAAATCTTAGTAAAGTCAAGCTGATAAAAATGAACCCAAGAATCACGATTCCCAATTGATGGCTTCGTATGGAATAAAATCTGGAGCAAGTTTCGGATTCACAAATGAAGGCGGGCGTAAGAAACTCATTTCCAAAATCTTGCTAAAACAATCTCTTTATGGAATAATCAATTCACATGGACTACGACCAAATTTGTTCGAGGAAGGTCATTCGCTGGAGGAAAGTTATGTCAAAAGGTTTTGTCCAGGGTTGCGTGTTATTTTTTTTCTTTTTTATCGGGATTTTCTTGATTGAAGGTGCAGAAAAGCCGACTTTTTCAGCCGCTTCTACTGATGGAAGACTGTTAATATCCCTTCCTCGAATCATTTCTTTCGACCCGCACCCTTCGATTGCCGAATTCCAAGGGGATATCGCGTATAGGGGCAGCAGGGTCACCGGGTCGGTTGAGTTCCTCGAAAAATGGGAAACCAAAGGGGAAAACCCCTGTCTAAAAGAAATTGGGTTCAAGATTAAATTGCTAAAAAACGGCGCGGAATTTCAAAATTTTGAGTTTCCGTTAAAACAGTTAGAGACAAAAAAGATAAAAAAGGGTGGAATGTTGGCGGAAAGTAAGTCCGGAGACCTTGGAGTTAACATAGTTCTTGACCATTCCCAAGTTATCGGGAAAACCTTAACCGGGATTTCCTTCACTGTAAATCTTTTTGATTTTGGAACCGAAGAAACTTCTCAATTAGAAGAAACCTCCGTCCCTCCAGTGCCCTCAACCACCATGGCTTCTTCCTCAACACTTCCATCTCCCCAAACCGTCGGAAATGTTTTGGAATTTGCTTTCAGGTTTTCTCGCAAAGCTGATGCCCTCCCTGATAAGAACGCTTCCACAAAGATCATGTTGTACAAGCAAGCTTTATCGGTTGTTCCTTCATCCGAAACCTCCAAAGAAGCTCAAGATTTTATTCAAGAGACTACCGATAAAATTGCCTCGCTAAAAAGAGGGCTCCCTTCTGGGCCGCGATCAGTTGTTGCTTCTGCGCCGGTTGCTTCTACGGGATACTCTGAAAAGCACGTTCCTTCGGTCGAGGTGAAAAATCTGTATGATAGCGCAAAAAAATTGTTTGCAAAAAATCAAGAACCTGAAGCTCGAGACTTATTGCGAAAGGCCCTTGAAAAAGATCCTTTGTTTTACGAGGGATGGGTTCTCTTAGGTAAAAATGCTTTCTCAAATAGAAAATATTCAAAAGCCGGCGAGGCCTTTGAGAAGGCAGTTTCGCTGAGAGATGACGATTCGGACAGCGGTCTTTATTACTTTAAATCCGCTTACTATCTTGGTGAGACCGAAAAAGGCCTTGAAAAATTAATTGGGATGGTTAAACGATATCCCCAGTCAAATAGTTCGAAAATTGCTCTTGGTGAGGCATATTTCCAAGCGGCCAATCTCCCTTTATGCGAGGAAATGTGTGTTTCCATTATTCAGAATGACCCTGAAAATGTGCAAGCAAAAAAACTTCTCGAGCGCGCTCGAGAGAAAATGAGATAATTTTTTCGAGGGAACCAAATGAAATCGCAAGAAACAAATCAGGTAAATGACGAGAATGCCGTTCAGCCCATTCCTAACGATCCTCACCTAATTTTGTGCTGGTGTTCCATACTTTCGACTGTTTTTTTGGCTAGCGCAACTTTAACGACCTTATTGCGATTTTTGTCAAACGGGGAAAGATGGGATGCGGGAGGCATGATTTTTTCCGGGATTTTGGCATGGCTGTGTTATGCTAGGACTCTTTCGGAAAATGCTTTTCCTGAAATAAAAAGTCGAATTTTTGCGACTATCGGGCTTCCTATTGTTTGGTTGGTTGGGTTTCCTATTCTTCTAAGAGTTCTTGGCTTCAAATGAAGGAGATTATTCATGGAAATAAAATTTGGAACTTCGGGTTGGCGTGATGTCATTGCGGACGGGTTTACGTTCCATCAAGTGCGAATTTGCACTCAGGCCATTGCCGACCATCTAAATTCCCAAAACCATAAGGGCGGAATCGTTTTGGGAAGCGATACCCGCTTTTTGTCCAGGCAATTTATGCAAGCCTCGGCTGAAATCCTTGCCGGAAACGGGATAAAAACATTTCTTTGCGTCCGAGATACACCGACCCCGGTAATTAGTTTTGAGATTTTGCGTCGCAAAGCCGCGGGAGGGATCAATTTTACCGCAAGCCATAATCCTCCGGAATATCAAGGCCTGAAGTTTTCTCCGGCTTGGGGTGGTCCTGCCCTACCGGAAACCACCTCCGATATCGAACGTCGCGCTAATGACCTCGCAAAAGGCGGAAAATACCTTCGCATTGATTTTGAAGAAGCCAAAAATAGAGGTTTAGTTGAAGAAATTGACCCCCGCGAAAACTACCTTTCGAATCTTAAAACGAAAATAAATTTCAATAAAATTCGTGAAACCTCTTTGAAGATCTTGGTTAATCCAATGTATGGAACCTCCCGAGGGTATCTTGATAGCATTTTGCGCGAAGTGGGTTGCCGGGTTTCCGTAATGAACGACCATCTTGATCCTTATTTTGGCGGGTTCCGGCCTGAACCTTCCGAATCGGAAATTTCCGATATGATGGCTCGAATGAAAGAGGAAAATTTTGACATCGGTTTAGCGACCGATGGTGACGCGGATAGATTTGGCATTCTTGACGTTGGCGGTAAATTTTTCGAACCCAATCAAATTTTGGGAATGTTGCTGGATCATTTAAAAGGTACGAGAGGCTGGGGCGGCGGTGTCGCAAGGTCTGTCGCAACCACTCACCTTGTTGATGCGGTTGCGCGCTTTCATAACTTGGAAGTTTTTGAAACTCCGGTTGGGTTCAAATATATCGGTGAGCTGATTTCTCAAGAC
>JACPTH010000537.1 GCA_016192885.1 bacterium
CTTCCTGTTATTACCAAATCTGATTTGGTAGATTCCAACCGATTAAACGAAGTCGATCGCCGGATACGCGAAAGGCTTTCAAATACCCCATTTGATGGCAGCTCTCCCGTTGTTGTTTCGGCTTTTTCCAAGCAGAGCATCGAAAAACTCACTCAACATCTTGCCGTTTTCGCGCAAACTCTCCCAAGGGAAACTTCCGGGGGGTTTTCCAGATTACATATCGATCGGGTTTTTAATGTCCCCGGAGAGGGAAAAGTGGTAACCGGAACTCTTCTCGACAGCTCCGTTTCAGTGGGCCAGACTCTTTCTCTTTTTCCCTCGGGTTCTCCTTTTCGAATAAAGAAAATTGAAACTCACGGTGACGACGTTCAAAACGCAGAGCCGTTTTCTCGAACCGCCTTTCTTCTCTCCGGGTCTTCCAAAGGACAAATCGAGCGAGGAATGACCCTCGTCGAACAAAGTTTCCCAAACCCGTTAACCCGCGTTGATGGAAGTCTCCAATTAATTTCCGAACACGGCCCCTTGAAACACAACACAAGGGTCGAAATTCTCCACGGAACGGCAACTTTTTCGTCGCGAGTAATTATCTTGGGCAGATCGAGGGAGATTCCCATAGGTAAAAAAGGTTTCGCCCGCTTTGAAATCAACCCCGGAGCGGCAATGAAACCCTTTGACAGATGCGTCGTTCGAATTCCAACTCCCCAAATCACCTTAGGAGGGTTCGTCATTCTTGATATTTCTCCAAGCGAGAAACCTTCAAAAACCGATGTTGATCGCCTTGCCAGAATTGAAACTGGGGGTTTCTCAACGTGGACCCTTGAGGAAATTGAAAAAGTCAGACACATTTTGATCTCGGAGTTTGAAAAAAAATTCCCATGGGGAAAAAAGCGGTTGGAAGAAATTCTTCAAGAGAATTTTGAATCGCTGATCTTCGGGCATGGATGGGTGGCTTCCAAATCGCGAATTCAGGCCGCACTACAAGAACTTTCAAAAAAATGGGAAATTCTCCCCCATGGAGATGCGGTAGAGCTAGAAGCTATTAGAGCTCACTTTGAGTTCCCCCCCGAAATTTTGGATGACTGGGTTTCAAGGCAAATTAAAGAAGGGGCGATCCTGGGGCAGGGCAACCTGTTCAAACCAAGGATTCAGGCTGATCCTCTTGAGGAACAAATTTTATTGTCCCTTGAGGGGCGATCCCCTCCCATTGCTGAGGAAATAAAAAAAATTTCCCCGACGGCAAAGGAAATATTAAATAAGTTGATTAAAACTGGAAAGGTAATTTCCGCTGGATATGGCGTAATTGTTAGCTCCAAACGTTTCGAGAAAATAATTGAATCCGTTCGGAATCATCTTTTGAGTTTCGGGCCATTTCGCGTAACCGAAATCAAAAGCAAGATCGGTCTTTCAAGAAAATATCTTGTTCCGATCCTCGAAAAACTCGACGAGTTGAAGTTCACTAAACGGCGAGGCGACCTGAGAGAATCCGGAGAAAAATTAGAGAAAATGCTTTTTCCGAATACGAAGAGCGAATAGAATGCAAAAAGAAGGAGTTTCCATGGAGCCCGTTCAATTTAGAAGTACAAATAACAAATCCTCCATCGTTAGTCTAAAAGAAGCCCTTCTAACGGGGCAAGCACCGGATAAAGGCCTATACATGCCGACCTCATTTCCGAAGTTTTCACAAGAAGAACTGACGAGTCTGAAAAAAATGCCTTATTGGGAAGTCGCCTTCACCGTAATAAATAAATTTGCCTCAACGGTTATTTCCGAAGAAAGAATTCGGTCCATTTGCGAAGAAATTTATGATTTCGAGGTTCCTCTCGAACACGTAAAAGCTAATCTTTTTGTCTTGAGGCTAGACAGAGGCCCCACCGCGTCCTTCAAAGACTTCGCGGCAAAAATGATGGGAAAGCTAATTGGTTTTTTTGCTCAAGAAATGGAGGGAAATCTGACGATCTTAACCGCGACTTCAGGTGACACAGGAAGCGCAATCGCCAATGCATTTTATGGTCTATCTAAAATTAAAATTGTAGTTCTTTTCCCTATCGACGAAGTTTCAATAAGACAACGAAAACAAATGACCACTCTCGGAAAAAATGTAACAACCATCGCCATCAACGGGAAATTCGACGATTGCCAGGCAATCGTAAAACAAGCCTTTTCCGATCCTGCAGTGAAATCCATCAGGCTTTCATCAGCGAATTCAATAAATGTGGGAAGGTTGCTTCCCCAAATTTGTTACTACGTTTATTCATTTGTACAAGTTTCCAGAAACAATGACCCGATCGTTTTCGCCGTTCCCTCCGGAAATTTTGGAAACCTGATGGGAGGCCTAATCGCCAGGGAAATGGGGGTCCCAATCTCTCGCTTTGTTGTCGCCACTAATACAAATGATGAAGTTCCAAGATTTTTTGATTCCGGGATTTATGAAAAAGTTTCCCCATCGCGCGTTTGCCTTTCCAATGCCATGAACGTAGGCCATCCATCTAATTTGGCTCGATTAGTTGATTTGTACGGCGGAAGAATGGATGAAACGGGGAAACTTTTGAAGCCCCCCGACATGGGAAAAATAAAAAGGGATCTCTTCGCAATTAGCATCGATGATGAACTCACCAAGAAAACTATTTATGAAGCATACAAAACCGATAAAATAATCCTTGAACCCCACGGGGCCGTCGCCTGGGCCGGCTTAAAACGGCTGCTTGAAACTGGAGAAGTGGGGCCAACAACGCCGGCAATATCAGTTTCAACCGCACATCCGGCAAAGTTTCCCGAACAAATAAAGTCAATTCTGAAAATCGACCCATCCCCCCCTCCATGCCTTGAAGGAATTGAAGATCGGAGCGAATCATTTTTGACGATGTCAAGCAATTATGAAGAATTTAGGGAATGGTTAGCAAATAGATAGAGAATAGCAAAAACTTACCGGAAACCTTTCATGGATCGCAATTGTTGTCGCAAGGTAACATAAGGTAATTGACTTGGAGAAAAGGAAAATTATGAAATACGTCATTATTATCGGGGATGGAATGTCTGATTTTCCCGTCGCCTCCCTCGGAGGGAAAACCCCTCTCATGGTCGCGAAAAAACCAAACATCGATAAAATCGCTAGGGACGGCCGAACAGGCCAAATGGAAACCATTCCCCCGGAACTTCCGACCGGAAGCGATGTAGCCAATCTTTCCGTTCTTGGCTACGACCCTCGTCTTTGCCAAGGAAGAGGCGTTATCGAAGCGGTCAGTATCGGGGTCAATCTATCGGAAGATGAAGTCGCCATGCGTTGCAATTTAATTTGCATCGAGAACGAAAGAGTCAAAAATCATTCCGCTGGGCACATTTCCAATGAGGAAGGCCATAAGCTAATTCATTTTCTTAACGAGAATCTTTCAAGCCAAAGAATAAGATTTTATCCCGGGGTAAGCTATCGCCATCTTTTGGTTATTAAAGACGCTTCGGCAAAACTTGAAACCTTCCCCCCTCACGATAACGTCGGAGCGAACGTTGAGGAAGTAATGATAAAAGGGGCAAGTCCGGATGCTTTTCAAACCGCGCAAGAGGTTGCTGAATTGGTCAAAAAATCATGGGCACTTCTCGAAAATCACCCTGTAAACGTAGCCAGAAAAACCTCAGGAAAAGACCCGGCGAACAGCATTTGGCCCTGGTCTCCAGGTAAAAAACCGAAAATGAAGACCTTTCAAGAACGATTTGGAATTTCGGCCGCGGTAATTTCCGCCGTCGATTTGATTAAAGGTTTGGGAATTTATGCCGGCATGGATATCATAGAAGTTAAGGGCGCAACCGGGCTTTCTGATACTAATTACGAGGGGAAAGCCCGCGCGGCCCTGGAAGCTTTGCGGAATCATGATTTAGTTTATGTTCATGTGGAAGCCACCGATGAAGCCGGTCATAGTCGAGATCTGGGCCTAAAAATTCGATGCATTGAGTATCTTGACGACCGACTGGTTCGACCCATTTTTAACGGAATTGAAACCCTGGGTTTGGAGGCTTCAATTGCAATTCTTCCGGATCATCCAACCCCGGTAGAACACGGCAACCATGCCCGCGCTCTCGTTCCGGTCGCCATTTGGACGTCAGGAAAGGAAGGCGATTCGATTGACAGATTCGACGAGGAAAGCGTTGTAAAAGGAAGCCTTGGACTCATGAAAGGGGACAAGTTTATAAAAACTCTTTTGAATCTGGAAACAGTTTAAAAATGAGATTTCTCTGCTTGAATAGAAAGTTGATTTGCGTTTGTTTTGTATTTTTTACTTTTTTTCCCGGCATTACTTTCGCCGAAAATGACCCTTCACTTTCGGGAACCATTTTATCGAATTACTTTTCATCCAAAATGATTTTTCCGCTCATTACAACCATTCAGAAAACCTGGAAGGCAATTTCAACCATCGACCTTTCGTCACCATCCGGAGTGGGAACAATTTGGTTTAACCTAGGCGATTTTTTTGCCCTCTATGGAAACCCTGAATATAGCGAAACCTGTTTAATAAACTCCCTTATCATAAGGGTTTGTAGCTTGGGAGTGATACATCCGCTCGTCTCGGATTCATTAACCAGCTTTGCCTTTCTTTTTGCAACTTCCAACCGTGATCTTGAAGCAAAAACCCTATTCTATCTTTCAGAATGGGTTCTTGAGAATTCGTATGGGTTAAATCATCCGAATTTATGCCTTTTGTACGAGCAATTTGGAACCTTTCTCCAATCTCGCAAGGAATTCCTTGAAGCCGAGAGGCTATTCGCGCGTTCGCTTGAAATTAGATCGGCAATTTTTGGTTCCGACACTCCGCTTATCGCAAATTCCCTAACGCTGATGGGTTGGCTTAAGTGCATCCAAGGGGACCTCGGCTCTTCGGAGAGTTCCTTTCTGAAAGCGCTTTCAATTAGGGAAAAATCTTTTCCGCAAACCAACCCCAAAATTGAAGAATCTCTAATTAACCTCGAAACTTTGTATAGAAGATTTGGAATTTTCTCGAAGGCGGAACCCGTTTGCAAGCGGCTTTTGGCAATCAGAGAAATGAAATTTGGCCCCGACGACCCGAAAGTCGCCCTCTCCCTAAAAAACCTCGGGCTGGTTTTCCAAGCCCAGGGAAAAAACCCGGAAGCAGAGAAACTCTTCCGAAAAATCTTGCGAATGATGGAAGAAAGCTTAGGCACCACGCATCATTATCTTTCCCAGCCACTGTACAATCTTGCGGTTTCATGCGAATTTCAGGGAAAGTATCATGAAGCGGAGAGTTTATTGTTAAGAGCCCTTGCCATTCAAGAGCAAGCATCAGGAAGCGCAGGAGTAAAACCCGTGGAAATTTTGTTTCATCTTGGAACCGTGTTTTATGCCCAAAAGGAATACCCTCGCGCAGAATCTCAGTTCAAAAAAATGATTGAAATCCTTGAAAACGATTTAGCTCCCGACCACCTGGAACTTGTACAACCCTTAAATTATTTAGGTCAGATTTACATATTCCAAGGGCGAGGTCTCGATGCCGAGAAAATCTTGCTGAGAAGTTCAATCATTCAAGAAAAGTGGGGAAAAACCGAGGTTCCGACCTTCGCACTTACTTTAAGTTACCTAGGAGAAGCCCTATTAGCCGATCAAAAATTTGACGATGCTGAAATCGCATTTAAAAAAGCGCTTGCTTTTATTGAGATTTCCAAAACCCGAAATGGTCTTGAAGGAATGACGGTTATCACATCCCTGGCAAATTTTTTTATGTCGCGGGGCCGATATTTTGATGCGGAACCATTACTTAAGGAAGCCCTCGACCGCAAAAGAGCCCTGTTTGGGCCTGAATCCCCCGATTTTGCGGTAGCCTTGATAAATCTCGCATTTCTTTCCCGCCTAAAGGGAGATTATTCCAATGCCCAAAACCTTTTCAAACAAGCTCTTTCCATACAGGAAAAAGCCTTAGGGTCTAAACACGCGGCTACCGCTATGACCCTAGCGGGTTTAGGAGAAACCTATCTTGACCAAAAAAAAATTCAGGAAGCTGAAGGTTACCTGACTAAAGCAAGATTTGCGATCGAAAAATCTTCCGGCTTGGAATGCTCGGAAGGGGCTTCTATCCTTTCAACACTTGGAACCATCCAATTCATAAAGGGCGATTTCCGAAAGTCGGAATCCCTTTTAACTAAAGCGATTGAAATTTGCGGGAGCATTATAAACGGTTCCCCCTCCCTTTTGAGTCGCTCGCAACAAGCGTTGGGAGACCTTTGCCTAAAAACCTGGGACTTCACTAGAGCCGAGAATTTTTTTAAGGAAGCATTAGATTTACAAGAAAAGACCTTTGGAAAAAACCACCCTTCTTCTTCTCCGACGCTTTGTTCCCTAGGCTCCCTTTATTTTTCCCTCGGAAAATACTCGGAAGCTGAATCATTTTATAAAAGAGCGATTTCGGTTCAAGAAGCTTCCCTTGGAAGCGAAACGCCTAACCTAGCCGGCCCTCTTAACCTAATTGGGCAGTTGTACTTTCAACAAGGGAAATTGGCTGAATCCGAGCCCTTGTTTTTACGAGCCATGAAAATCCGCGAAAAGTGTTTAGGAAAAAATGACCTTGACTATGCCCTTTCCTTAGGAAACCTCGCAACATTAAAGGTTTCTCAAAAAAATTTTTCAGGCGCGGACTCTCTTTTTAGAGAAGCCCTTGAAATAATTGAAAGCGCCCCTATAAAAGATTTTCCTTTGTTAACAGCCGTGCTGAACAATTTTGCCTTCCTGAAAAAAAATTCCGGAGACCTAAACCAAGCCCAAGCCATTTACGAAAAAGTGCTTGGAATAAACCAACGCAACTTTGGTCCGGATCATCCTGAATTGGCTTGTACTCTAAACAATCTTGGCACTTTGTTCCTTTTGAAAAGCGATTTGAAGTCTTCGGTTTCTCATTTTCAAAGAGCCTTGAAAATCGTTGAAAACGCCTTAGGAACCTCGCATCCTCTGAGATCTATTTGCTTGTACAATCTCGGCTGCGCGTTCAAGGAAGAAAAGAATTTTAAATCGGCGTCTGATTTCTTCCTAAAAACGCTTTACTCCCTGGATGAGGCTAGTAAAATTGCAGGCGGAGAAAATTTCGCGACGGATTTTAGAAATACTCAAGCCGGAGTTTGCTCGGATTTCTTAAATTCTCTTCCGCATTTGCAAAAATCAACCCCGGATTTCCAAAATACTTATGCGAAGATCGTTTTTCAAGCCATGGAAATATCCCGATCAAGGGAATTCCTTGACCAACTTTCGCGTGAGACCGTGCAGAAATTAGGAAATATTTCGATCGAAGACCTTCAAAAGGAACAAAGTTTACATAATAAAAGTTTTTCCATACAAGAAAAAATTAAGCGTGAAAAATTGAAACCCAAAACATCATGGGACCAAGCCCTTCTAAGTAGACTTGA
>JACPTH010000050.1 GCA_016192885.1 bacterium
GCGGAAATGAAAAGGAATACTATTCCAAGTTTTAGCCATAATAGAAAGTGCTTCCCTCGACTGGAAATGAAAATAGGGGTTCGTATCCAAAGAAAAATCAAAAGGATGACCGGAATTAAAATTAGCAGCGGAAGAGGGTTTCCTAAAATGATTGAAGGAAAAGAAAACATTAATTTCGCCTAATGTACAAATACCATTCGAATAGAATAAAAATTAAACCAGTGCCTAAAATAGTCTTCCAAAAAGAAGAAGATTGCTTCCTCGTGTTGCTTAAAGATGATTGGGTCGTAGTCGGGGTTCTGGGAATCCCGGGTGAAATGTTAGCCTCCGTCGGAGCTTGAAGATTAATCGCAATTTGAGAAGAAACGCGACCAGGGATTTTGTGGAACCCGGCAAGAGAAGGCGTTTGGTTTTTAAACAATCTGGAAAGGCTTGGATGCCCGACCGGATACCATAATCGCGGGAAATCATCCCGAAGAAGATATTCAAGTATGTTGTACAGAAAAACTGGGAGAAAAATGTTGCCTTTAAGGGAAGGATGATCGGGATCTAGACCCACCCAAATGTGCGGAATTTCTTTATATTTCCCCGAAGTTAACTCTTCTGAAACAATGATTCCTCGAACTGATTCAACTAATGGAAACCCAAGAAACAATCCAGGTTTTAGACAATCCGTCGGAATGGAATCCCAATCTGTAAACCGCAAAATCGGGTGCTCCCCGTTCCATGGCATTATTTCTCCAGGTGCCACAGTTCCATCCCCTTCAAGAAATGAACAGGTTGGAAGGTTCCTTGCCTCGGCGGGGAGAGCCCCTTTGGCAATAAACCCACAAACGCCGGAGGATTTAAATGGCTCGGAATAAGTTAGAAATTCCACGAGGGGAAGCACGGATTTAAAATGGAACAAAACTGAGTCGCAGGGTGCGTCAATAATGACACAAGGCTTTAACTTGGGATCGGAAATATACCATTTATCGTCCGCGGGCGAGAGGTTTGTCCCCGGCGGACCTGACAAAACGAAAGTAAGGGGTGGGGGAGGGAGGGGCGGGAAAGAGAAATTGACTTTTTTAAATCCTGGAACGTTCACAATAAATGGTTGGGTTGGAGCGTTTTCTCCCTCGACTAGAAGAGACCCTGTTACTGAATTTGAGGTTTCATTAGCGATGCAAAGTCGGACTGAAGTTGATTTACTTGCCGGATCAAAATTTGTTTCCGCATCAACAATTGCCAAATTTGAACTTA
>JACPTH010000051.1:0-3335 GCA_016192885.1 bacterium
CATGGGGGTCGCCGCGATGGGAGTCTACGGAACCGTTATCGCAGGTTGGTCAAGTAACGGGAAGTATTCGCTTCTCGGCGGATTGCGCGGGGGAGCGCAAATGATTAGCTATGAATTGGCTTTGACTCTTTCGGTGATGTCGGTTGTTATGATTTCCGGAACCTTGAATCTCAAGGAAATCGTGACTTTACAAGATCCGGTTTGGTTTGTTTTTCTTCAACCGATAGGATTTGTGATTTTTTTAATTTGCATGTTGGCGGAAACCAATCGATCTCCTTTTGACTTGGCTGAAGCGGAATCCGAACTTGTTGCAGGGTTTCACACCGAGTATAGTTCAATGAAATTTGCCATGTTTTTTATGGGTGAGTATGCCGCGATGATCGGCATTTCATCCTTTGGAACCACTTTATTTTTGGGAGGGTTCAACGGTCCGTTTTTCCCCTCCATTCTGTGGTTCGCGCTAAAAACGGGTTTTCTTTTGTTTGTTTTCATCTGGGTTCGGGCGACGCTTCCAAGGTTTCGTTACGATCAATTAATGAAATTCGGTTGGAATATTCTCCTTCCGGTTTCACTAATAAATCTAGCGCTGACCTCTTATTTTGTAACCGTTTTTAAGTAGAGGTAAGGGAATGATTTTTGACATGCTCAAGGGGTTTGCCGTTACATTTAGATATATTTTCCGACCAAAGCCGACTCTTGAATGGCCTGAAGAACCTCACAAGATTCCGGCTAGGTTTCGCGGGCGTCATTTTCTTGCAAGATATTCAGGGGGGCAAGAGAGATGCGTAGCTTGCTACCTTTGCCAGAAAGTGTGCCCTGCTAGGGCCATTACCATTGAATCCGAAGAGCGCCCCGATGGAACGCGCTACCCTACCAGGTATGATATCAACATGATTCGGTGCATTTTTTGCGGATTTTGCGAGGATGCATGCCCCGAGGATGCGATAATTCTTGGAAGCACCTTAGAGTTTCCCACCCTTTCTCGCGCTCAAATGATTTATACCAAAAAGATGCTTCTCGACCTCGCTCCTTCAGGCTTTGACGGGAAGCAACCCCCTGAGAAAGACTCTCATAGCCCTCACCCTTACCAAAAATATCAGGTTGAGCTTGATGCGATTCGAAACGGCAAGGATATAAAGCGATGAGCATTCTAATTTTTTATCCGCTGGCAACGATTGTGATAGGGTTATCCGCGGGAGTAATTTTAGCTCCCAATCCTGTTCATAGCGCCGTTCTTCTTGTTGCGGCGATGCTAGGGGTGGCCGGACTGTTTCTATGCCTTGGGTCCGAAATGCTTGCAATCCTGCAGGTGTTGATTTATGCCGGGGCAATTATGGTGCTTTTTTTGTTTATTGTTATGACCGTAGATACCCGTCGCGAAGAGGTTCAAGGAAGATTGGCCCAAATCGCTCGTCCGATTGGTTTGTTGCTTTCCGGATGTCTTGGCGCTCTGCTATTAATGGTTGCCGTCAGTTTCAGCGAGAGGGGTAATGATACCGACGAATGGTATGCCAGTGCGGCTTCTTTAGGAAAAACTTTTCTTAACGAATATGCGCTTCCGTTTGAAATAATAACATTGGTTTTAATTGCAGCGATGGTTGGAATTGCCATTATGTCGCGCGAGCGGCTTTTCGATCGACCGCGCGCCAACCAGATAAAGGAACTTCCTACGGGAGGAAAAGCCTCGGGAGGAATAACCTCATGATCCCAATTCCGCACGTTTTGTTTGTATCGGTTTTGGTTTTTATTATCGGCATGCTTGGGGTTTTTTTACGAAGAAACATTTTGGTTGTCTTCATGGGGATAGAATTAATGTTTAATGCCGCCAATCTTGCTTTTGTCGGTTTGGGTCGTATTCCTCCCGTTGAAGCAGGTATCGTCCCCGACGGCTTTTCAATCGTTCCTTTCGTCATGGCGGTTGCGGCTGCGGAAGCCGCTGTGGGGTTAGCCCTGGTCGTTGCTTTGTATAGGGCGAGCGGAAGCGTTGATATCGACGTCCTTAGAAGCATGAAGGGGTAGGTTCCAAGGAAAGGAAATGGAGTAAACAAATGAATTTCATTGTGTTGACTTTTCTCATCCCCTTGTGTGGAGCCGCAATAAATGGCCTTTTGGGCGGTTATTTAAAGCGAATTTCCGGTACCGTCGCATGCTTAGCCATGTTTTTAAGTTTTATAGCGGCCGCAACCGCGTTTTACCTGGACCAAACTTCCCCCTTACAGTCTTTTACCATGTGGAATTGGTTTCCAATCGGGGAACAATCTAATCCCGTCGGAATGCGAGTTTTAGTTGATCATTTAAGTTTGGCCATGGCTTTAATGGTCACCTTTGTCGGTTTTCTTATCCATGTTTTTTCAGTCGGCTATATGGAAAATGACCCATCGCAGGGTAGGTTTTTTTGTTATCTCAATTTATTCGTCGCTTTTATGCTTCTTCTTGTTTTTTCATCCAATTTGTTAATGATGTATGTTTTTTGGGAAGGCGTTGGGTTAATGAGCTATTTGCTTATCGGGTTTTGGTATCAGAAACCCTCCGCCGCAGCAGCAGGGAAAAAAGCGTTTATTATGAATCGAATTGGGGATACGGGTTTCGCCTTAGCTATGTTTTGGATTTACTCCAGGTTAAACACTTTCGATATTTATGAAATTGCAAATATAGTACAAAACCCAAAACTCTTATCCCAGTTGCTCCCGCCGCAGGAAATATTAGGAATCACCCTTTTATTGTTTCTTGCGGTAACGGGGAAATCAGCGCAAATTCCGCTGTTTACTTGGCTTCCTGATGCCATGGAGGGCCCCACTCCGGTTTCAGCGCTGATCCATGCTGCCACCATGGTTACGGCCGGAATCTATATGGTTGCGCGGAACTATGCTTTGTTCGATGCATGCGAACTCACAAGGAATGTTATGTTAGTTATCGGGACGGCAACCGCCCTCCTATCCGCCGGAATCGCACTTGGGCAACGGGATATCAAGAAGGTTCTAGCCTATTCCACGGTCAGCCAACTGGGATTTATGGTTATGAGCTTAGGTGTCGGTTGTTATATTCAGGCGGTTTTTCATCTCTTAACTCACGCATTTTTTAAAGCCCTTTTGTTTTTAACCGCCGGGGCGGTTATTCACGGTTTGCATCACGAGCAAGATATGGGGAAAATGGGGGGCTTGTACAAGAAAATGCCGCTTACCGCGGTATGTTTCGTATTTGGAGCGCTTGCCCTTGCGGGTTTCCCGCTGACCTCGGGATTTTTCAGTAAAGACGCCATTTTAATGTCGGTTGTTGCGCAAGGTCACACTTTTGCTTGGATGTTCGGTTGTTTGGCGGCGGTATTTACGGGGTTT
>JACPTH010000051.1:3350-10408 GCA_016192885.1 bacterium
AAACTCCGCCTGTTATGCTTATTCCTCTGCTTATCCTATCGGTCGGCGCATTGTCAGCGGGGTGCTTGGGTTACCCCGAGGGAACCGGAGCCATATACGAGTATTTAGGCTCTGTTATCAAACAACCAATCCATGCTGAACACCCTCCAACCATCTATTGGATCGTCACAATTCTTCCCGGGCTTCTTGGGATTGGATTAGCCTTGTTATTTTACGTTCCAGGAAAAAGTCCGGAACCTCTTGTTTCCAAAGTTTTCGGATTTTTGGCTGATTTGTTTGTCCACAAATTATACCTTGATGAACTTTATGAGGCATTCGTTGTCCAACCGATTAAAATGCTTGCTCAATTCTGTTCTCAAATCGGGGATATGTTTATTCTTGACGGTTTCCTGCACAGTTGGCGCGAGGTTTTTGTCTTTTGGGGTAAAGCCATGAGACGGTTACATTCAGGTCAAATTCAGGCTAGCCTTGCGTCTTTCTTGGCCGGGGTTTTTATTCTGCTTTCTTATATCCTTATCAGGGGCGGAACATGGAATTAACAACTTTCCCTCTGCTTTCAGCCGTAATTTTTCTTCCTTTCCTGGGCGCTCTAGCCGTTTTGCTTTCCGATCATCGTAATGCCGCGGCGTCCCAAGTAATAGGGATTCTTTTTTCTCTCGCATCTTTGGGACTATGTTTTGCCATTGTTTGGTTGTTTCCCCTTGGCCCCGGAATGGCTTTCATGGAATCTCATTCCTGGATTCCTTCCATCGGAGCGAGGTATATTCTCGGAGTTGATGGTATCAGCCTTGTCTTAGTAACATTAACCGCTCTTTTAACCGTTATTTCCCTTTTGGCCAGCTGGGACGAGTTTGGTTCCCGTTCGGGTTTGTTCGTAATGCTGATGTTGTCGCTTGAAGGAAGCGTGATCGGAGTATTTCTGGCCCTCGATCTTTTATTGTTCTATGTTTTCTGGGAAGCGATGCTCATCCCAATGTACTTCTTGATCGGGCTTTATGGGGGGCCCAAACGGGTTTACGCGACGACCAAATTTGTTTTGGTAACTCTTTTTGGATCACTCCTGATGCTACTTGCAATTATTACCTTGGGAATCAATTTTCAAGTTCAATCCGCTAGCGGCGATTTATCTTTTGCCCTAAGCGATATCCAAAATTACGGTCTTTCGCCCGGCGCCTCATGGTTTTGTTGCATAGCGTTTCTTCTTGCCTTCGCCATTAAAGTTCCAATGTGGCCTTTTCATACCTGGCTTCCGGATGCGCACACCGAGGCTCCGACTGCCGGAAGCGTAATTTTGGCCGGGGTGCTTCTCAAAATGGGTACGTATGGTATGCTACGGTTTTTGATACCGTTGTTTCCGAATGTTATAGCCGATATCGGTGGAGGACTACTGATTCTCTCCACGATCGCCATAATTTACGGGGCGCTTACGGCAATGGTTCAAGCCGACATCAAGCGATTGATTGCATGCTCATCAGTTAGCCACATGGGTTTCATAACCCTTGGGTTGTTTTCCCTCAATCCGGAAGGTGTTCTTGGGGGAGCCGTACAAATGTTAAACCATGGAATTTCAACCGGCGCTTTATTCTTGATGGCCGGAATGATTCACCATCGAACTCATACTAGGTTAATTAAAGATTTAAGCGGAATGGCTTATTCAATGCCTCTTTTGTCAACCGTATTCGTATTTTTTAGCCTTTCTTCAATCGGGCTTCCAGGTTTGAATGGTTTCGTCGGGGAGTTTTTAATTCTTTTAGGTGCTTTCACGGTTTCGCCGATAATGACCGCAATAGCGGCCTTAGGGATTGTTTTTGGAGCGGTTTATCTTCTTTGGATGATTCAAAGAGTGTTTTTTGGCCCTCCAAAGGGTGGCGGTCCGGTTGATAATTCCCATCACGATAACCATTTGGATAGCGGAGGAACCCATGAGGCTTCCAATTCGACGGGTGAAAGCAAAGATCTCTCTATTCTTGAGATCATTTTGCTACTTCCGCTGGCAATCGGGGTTTTGTACATAGGTTTAAAACCCGCGCCGGTGATTAATTTAGTACGCCCTCCAATCATTGAAATCGTGGAAAAATCCAAGGAAAAAATGAAACTCGATAATGAGAAAAGGAACCTAGAAATTCCACCGATCCCGTTTGACCAAGAGGAGAGATTTAGATGATTAATTGGTTGGCGACTTCGAATTGCCTGGTTCTTTTTCCTGAAATGATTCTTGCTTTAACCGCCCTTGTTATTCTTTTGGTGGCCGGTTTTTCAAAGCGGAAAGACAATCCGCTTCCTGAAGGACTTGCGATAAGCGGAATGCTTCTTGCCCTTTTGTCCATAGGTTACTCCCCCCATGGAGGAGGCTTTAGCGGGCAGGTTTTGGTTGACTCCACCGGGCATTCAGGCCTAGCAATTGCAATATTGGGGGGCATTTTGGTATTGGGTATCATTCCGACCCAATTTGGAAATGAACCTTTCAGGGCTGAAGCCTCCATATTAATTTTGTTGTCTTTATGCGGGGTGGGGTTGATGGTTTCCGCTCACCATTTAGTAACTCTTTTTCTTGGGTTGGAGCTTCTTTCGCTTCCCCTTTATATCCTTGCAGGGATGCGCACTCGCGATCCAAAAAGCAGAGAAGCGGCGTTAAAGTATTTTTTGGCGGGAGCCTTTGCTTCGGCTCTGATGCTGTTCGGGATGGCTCTGTATTCCGGGGGAACAAAAGGCTCTCTTTCAATGGAGCATGTTTCGACCCTTCTCACCGAATTCCAGCATTCATATTTGTTTCTTGCGGGCTGGACCTTAATTTCAATCGGAATGTTGTTTAAGCTTGGGGCGGTTCCATTCCATATGTGGGTTTTGGATGTATATCAGGGCGCTCCATCTTCGGTAACCGCCTTCATGACCTTTGCCCCGAAAATCGCCGCATTTCTTGTACTATCAAGGATTTGGCCTTTCAGCCAGGGGGGGGATTTTTTAACCAAAGCAATTTGGGTGTTCGCGATTATTACCATGTCCGCAGGGAACTGCATGGCTCTTGTACAGAGGAATTTAAAGCGAATGCTCGCATATTCAAGCATCGCCCATGCCGGATACATGTTGATGGCTTTTTTAGCCTCTCCCAATGAGGGTCGGGCAGCCCTCTTATTCTATTTGGGAGTGTATGCTTTAATGAATATTGGGGCATTTACGGTAATCACGCTTGTTTCTCCGGTTCGCGATCCGGACCTTACCATAATTTCCCTTTCAGGCCTCGGAAGGTCGCAGGGCGTTCTTGCAATAGCTCTATCCATTTGCCTTTTTTCGCTGACCGGCCTGCCTCCATTCGGAGGGTTTATGGCCAAATTTTTTCTTTTGCGAGCCGTAGTTTCATCCGATCAAATTTTTATTGCGGTGATTGCCGTTTTGAACAGCCTTCTTTCAGCGTATTACTACTTGCGGGTCGTTCTTATAATGGTTACGAGAGATCCGCTTCCTGAATCTCAGCCGGCTTCTCTTTTGCCGGGTGGTTTAGGGTCTCGATTTGTACTTGCGTTTGCGCTCATCGGAGTATTGCTGACGGGGCTTCTTCCCGATCTTTTCAGGGCGGTTTTGTTACGTTAGAATTTTTGGCCTGAAAAAATTCGATGATGCGAATATAGGCTAATTTTCACTACAAGCTAATCGTCATGTCAGTGAAAAACGCTCCACAAGTGATTCCGAATTTTCCCAAATCGCTTTTTCACTTCTTCACGGCCGGAATCAAGGATGACTTGGTTCTCATTTTGAACGAATTTATCGGTGCCGTAGCGGAATTGATTGAGACGCAGTTTCTTTCATCGAAAATTTAATGGCAATTCAAGCCGATGAGTGAAGCGGGGAGGAGGGCTCAAAGATAGATGGGCTTGTAAAAAGTATTGTTTCTCTTCCAAAAATTACGCTGTTCCTCGACTATGATGGAACTCTGGTGCCGTTTGCCGACACCCCTGACCTGGCATTACCTGATGCGGAACTGATAAAGCTCCTTGAACGAGTGGGAAAAAGCTCCAGGGTTAATCTGCACATTGTAAGCGGAAGGACCAAAGAGACTCTTGATAAATGGTTAGGCATGTTACCGATTGGGTTACATGCCGAACACGGTTTTTGGTCAAAATCTTCTAGGAAGGAAACTTGGCAACCATTGTTTTTTGATGAATCGACCTGGAAAAATAAGGTCAAACCTATTCTTGAAAGAGTCTCATTGAAAGCCCCTGGTTCGCTTGTTGAAGAGAAAACCGCTGGACTTGCCTGGCACTATAGAAGGGTTGAACCGGAGCTAGGGAACCGGCATGCAAGGATTCTCATCCGGCGGCTGCAAAGGGTTATTGTGGGATTGCCCGTTGAAATTCTCGAAGGGGAGAAGGTGGTTGAGGTCAGGCGGAAAGGGGTTCATAAGGGGATCGTTCTTTCCCGTCTTTTTCAAAATGAAGCTATTGACGGAGTCGCCATCGTTGCCATCGGCGATGATCAAACTGACGAAGACATGTTTCAGGCCCTTCCCCCACAAGGGTTTTCAATTCATATTGGTCTTGGAAAGACCATCGCGAAGCATCGCTTAAAAGATGTCCGGGAGTGCCGCCAGTTTCTGCAGCAATTGTATAATGGGCTTGACACAAATTAATCCCTTGGGAATGGGAGAATTCATGAACGATTCCCCAATTTTTGCGCCTCTAGTTAGAGTGGTTTTATGGGGGATATGAGATGAAATTTTCCTTTTTGAGAAATTTTAAGCCTACCGTTAAAGAGGCCCTTGAGGAATTGATTTCGTTTTTTTCCCAAAACAAGATTTCAGAACCTAAAACCGACGCACAACTTTTAATGGCAAAAGCCCTTGGAACAACCCGATCAAAGTTGCCTCTTTTCTGGACCGCGCCTGTTAGCTCGGCATTATTAAAGGCTATTGAGGATTTTTGCGCCCGAAGAATTCGACGGGAACCTGTTCAACATATCATTGGCGAGTGGAGTTTCCTCGATCTTCAACTTTTTGTAGGGCGGGAAGCTCTTATTCCCCGCCCAGAAACCGAGGAATGGGTGGAAAAGCTCTGTCGAGTGATTTCAAATGAAACACCCTTTCAGGATAGAACTATTTTTTTTGCCGATATCTGTACCGGAACCGGCGCGGTCGGCTTGTCGTTGGCCTTCAAAACTCCACGCTCAATTGGCTTCCTAAGCGATGTTTCGGAACCGGCGTTGAAATTGGCGCAAAAAAATCTTGGGAGGTATCCGGAACTTAAAAACAGGGTGAACCTGGTTTATTCTGATTTGTTATCATGCTTTAAAACCCGTTCCATTGATTTCATTGCCGGAAATCCCCCCTATATTCCGACCTCGGAAGTATTAAAACTCGCTCCCGATGTGCGTGATTTTGAACCCAAAATTGCAATCGACGGCGGGGAAAACGGATTATTTTACTTTTCCCGAATTTTGGATGAATCCTCAAGAGTTTTGAAACCTGGCGGGATTCTTGCCCTCGAACATGGTTACGATCAGCAAGACGCAATTTTAAGACTCCCCGCGCCTCACCTAGCAGTGTTTGAATTGGGAAAAGACTTTTGCGGAAAAGATCGGTATATTTTTTGGAGACATCAAAACCGATGACTTTTCGAAATACCATTTCTTTCCTTCTTTCCGATCAAGAAAGGTTGGAACATTTTATTAGTTCCATGAAACTTGGGGAAGTTGCAGCCCTCCCGACGGATACCCTTTACGGGCTAGCCGTTGATGCGGATAGCATTTCGGGGGTAAGCGCAATTTATCAAATGAAGTGCCGAGGAGAAACGAAGCCTTTGATTTTATTTATTGACCGAATCGAGAAGCTGGAGGAACTGGGAATCAAGCCTAACCTGGAACAATTTGAGTTCCTAAAACCGCATTGGCCCGGTCCTCTTACCGCCATTTTTCCAATACGAAACCGGTTATTCCGCGGGTTTTCTAGCTCTTCTATAGGAGTTAGAATCCCAAGTTATTCGCCTCTTTTATCGCTTTTATCCGCCTACCCGGGCTATTTTCTCACCACCAGCGCAAACATTTCCGGAGAGCCCCCGATTCGCAACCCTGACCAGATTGAATCCACCTTTAAAAATCGCCTAGGTTGGATTTTAGATGGCGGAGTTTTACCTGTGTCTGAACCTTCTACCGTCGTTGACATGAATGAATTCCCTCCCAAGGTTCTGCGGGAAGGAAAAATAAAAAAGACGGCGTTGTTTCCAAAATGAAGAACATCTATCAAAATTCTTCGCGCTGGATGACAAAAACGGTAACGTCGTCGGCCCAAGGAACTTCCAGGGTAAAAGCCTTTAGATTGGCCAAGATTTTCTCGACCGTAAGAGTCGGCGATTTTCCGCAATTTGCCTTAATTGAATCCTTGAGGCGCTCATAGCCGTACATTTCACCGCTTGGGGAAAGCGCCTCAACTACCCCGTCTGAGTAAAGAACAAACCACCCGCCTTCCGGGAATGAAACCTCTTCGTTCTGGTAATTTGTTTTTTGTCGAGTGCCTAAGGGGAATGCTTTTATTTTTATCTCCAAAACTTCCTTCGACCGATCAAGAAGCATCGGCGCATTCTGTCCCGCGTTCGAGCAGTACAACTTATGTCTTGAAAGGTCTATTCGCGCTAAAAAACAAGTCATCATTTTCAACTTGTTCAATATCTTCAGGAAAGCTTGGCTAATTTTCGTTAAAACATCCGATGGCAACAAGCTTTCGAGCCCGGATAGAAGCATGAATGCCGATTTTGCCATTGCGACTACGAGCGCCGCGGGGAGTCCGTGACCCGAAACGTCGCCTAGAATTACTTCCACGCAATTATTATCGCGAACTTTAAAATCAAAGTAATCCCCGCCTACCTGGCATTGCATTGTTGAAAAGCCGTAAAATCGATATTGGCCGATCTCTAACTTGCCCTTTGGCAGAAGGCTCTCTTGTACAATTCTAGCAAGTTCAAGTTCCTTTAACCCCGATAAAGTTGAATTAAACATCTTTGAAACTCGGGAAAACTCGAGGGACGTTTCGTCGGGGACTCTGTATTCAAAATTGCGCTTTCCGATCGCTTCAA
>JACPTH010000051.1:10431-21831 GCA_016192885.1 bacterium
AAGAGGTGGTGAACCGGGCCCAAATAGCTTTTCGCGGTAAGAAAAGCCATAAAGAGCGAAAAGGCCCCTAAAAAACCGATTATCCAATTGATTTTCCGTCTTTCCCAACTTATTGCCTCCGAAATCCTGCTAACCGGAGTGGTTGCAATTAAAATGTAGTGGGGCAGGTTTCGGCTCCGAAAGGCGGAAACGAGTTGTTCTCCTTGAGGTCTTAAAACCCGATCCCTGATCCTTGATTTTGTTTGGGAAAGTCTAAAAAAGTAATTGGAAAATTCCCCCGGAGAAGAAGGGTCGTCATACTCTTCAGCTAACGAATGGTCGCTTATGGCCCAAAACGAAGTTTCCTTCGGGATCAATCGGCCTGATGCGAAAATTTTCCTAAGGTATTTCGCTTCCAAATATAAACTATTGTTGTACAAAATCAAAACCCACTGCGCTCTTCCCTCGGCATCTTGTACTATATCGATGTAGTTATGGCAGGATTCCTTGTTGCTTTCAAGAAGTACAAGCCTTTTTAAATTCGAGGATATATTTCGAATGAGATCTCCCGCTTCCCATTCAACAAGGGAACTCAGAATTAAGCCCTGCATTTGATTTGCTTCGATTCCGCCGCTAAATCCATGTGCCAGATTGTATGCTGATGAAATGTCCTTCCCGAATTGGCGAATGGCGTCGAAAAGGATTCTTTGGGAAGCCGTAGAGATCATGTCTCCCCAGCCTCCATGAACCAATTTCTGGTATCGATCCAATGAAACCGGCCCGGAAGATTGACTTTCAAGGTCAAGAATGGCGCAATCAATTCGCGAAAGAATGGACTCATTACAAAACCAAGAATATGCTTTCTTTACTCGCACCTCTCGGGGAAGGTGAATTGCTTCGCGGATAAGGTTTGAATTACCCAGAAACTGCCGTTTTAAAGTGACTCCGGAAGATGACACTAAATGCGCATGCTCGCAAAAATTTTCGTTTTCAAGGCTTTCCAAAAGATCCGAAAGGGCGGTACCCTTTTGGGGCCACGTCATAAACGGGTTCAATTTTTTCTCAAAATCAGCGCGAACATTTTCAAGTTCTTGGGGAAAATTGTTCTCGATTCCGTCCAGTGTGCTTTCCAAATCCTGATAGGCAAAATCAACCAACCGTTTTTCATGCTCCGAGATATAGAAACTTGAAATCATTAAAATTCCCATTGCGGGTATTCCGGTTGAAATGCATAATACTCCAATAAACTTGTCTCTAATCGACCATTTTGGTTTTGCCCTAAGCACAACAATTCGAAATGAAAAAACTAGAATGGGGAAACTAAGTAGAAAAAACATGAGAAAAGATGCGAGAAAAAAAGACCCGGGGGGAATGGGAATTTGCGAAAGGGCTATCAGCATGGTGTTCCTTGCCGTTACGTTTGATGTTAAAAGAAGGTTTTCCTCTTGAACGTCAGTTTCGCGGGTTTGCCTCAGGCGATGAGAAAAATATTGAAACCGGCTTGGGGAAACCGATTGAGGGACGTAAAGCGCTTGATTCAACGAAAGATTGTAGGCTCCCATCTGAAACCTTGGAGAAGAATTCGCCTTTAACACGAATTGGGCGCAGGCAGAATCGGAAAGATGTTCTTTGTGAATAATTATCAAAACAGCCAAGTTTTTTCGGGCGATTACCCCGGGTAAGGTTCCCCAATAACCCCAGGTACAACGCTGTGACAAGCGCAGGAGCCGAGCTTTTTTCCCGCCTTTCGCAAGCTGGTGAACGTCTTGCGGGAAAATCTTATCTCCCGAGGAAATTACGGGCGAATAATTGATTTCTTTCCAACCGGTTTTCCATGGAGGATTTCGAATTAATTCGAAAGCTTCGCAAAGTCGGTCAAAGGAGGAATTTGACTTTGGGAAAATCAAATTGTTCGAAGAATCAAAAATCATAATTTCCGCGCAACCAGTGCCAAGTGAATTTAGAGTCGAATTAAGCGCTTTTCCCCAATCGTCAACGTTTTGACAAACGAGGGATTTTTCTCCCATAGTCTGATTTAGAAATTTGGTTAAAAAGACCGTCGGTTCAAATTCGGCGCTAATTTGTCCTATTTTCTGATGCATGGCATTAAAAATTTCGCGAACCTCGGATCTTTGCCTAAACGTTAGGTAACTTTGGAATCCGCTCCAAAATAGGATGCCCGGTAAACTCCAAAATGGAATTAAGTACAATATCCAGATGGTTAGGCGTTCAAAGGAAAATTTCGAAAAAAAACCGTGGTTACCTGAAATCTCTTCGTTCATGGTTTGCCTCTGGATCTTCTTCGAACAACCAAAATGGTTTGATCATCCTGTCTTTCATTCATTTCCGAAAACCGGTCAACCGCCGAGAAAATTCCATCCAAAATTTCTCTAACCGATTTGATTCCAAGTTCTTCAACCACCCTAAGAAACCGATCGTATCCGAACATTTCTTGGTTTGAATTAATTGGTTCAATAAGCCCGTCGGTATAGCAAACCACCAAATCCCCTGGGTCCAGGTGGATTTCTTGGAAGGCAAAGGGCCTGCGCTTTTTGATGCCAAGAGGATATTGGGGTTGCCCGATAAGTTTTGAGCCCGTTTTTGAGAAGTGAATCGGATAGGCCTGCCCGGCCGTACTATAAGAAAATGTTGAAGACTTCAGGTCGATAATTCCAAGAAACATAGTCATATGTAGGGAGCGTCCGTGCTCGTATAAATGGCGATCAAGCCTGAAGAGAACGGATGCCGGGGTGGCGTTTAAGTCTTCCAGAAGTAAATATCCCGCCATTTTCATTAAGGCAACAACCAATGCCGCTGGAATGCCGTGTCCGGCGACATCTCCAATAAAAATCGCGACTCTATTTCCGGGGCACTCGATGGCGTCGTAGTAATCTCCTCCGAGGGAGGAAGCCAATCGCATCGCACCTTCGATTTCGAAGTCTTCGAGGATAAGAGGTTTCTGAAGGACGAGATTTTCTTGGATGGCCTTGGCGGAATGGATCTCCTTTAAATCTGCCGCGGTTTGCGTTAGAGCTAGGGTTAAATTTTCCATTTCATCCCCAGTTTCGGCAAGGGATAAGTTTTCAAATTGGCGGAGGTCAATCGATTTAAGATTTTTCTCCATTATTCGAATAGGCCACAACAAATGTTTTGAAAATACGAAGCCGTTAAAAACAGTCAAGAATAGAAAAACCAAGCCTACGGCAATCAACTTTTGATTTAATCGTCGGGAACTTTCGGAAATCATTGAAGTCGGAGTCGCGGCGATTAAAACGTAATTTGAAAGATTTCGCCCAACCATACCAAAAAACAGATATTCGGTTTTCCCAAGCCGTGAAACCTGCCGGTAGGGGGTTTCGCGATCCGTTACGATCTCGGATATTCGCACTAAATCAGGATGTTTCAGGATTTTTGGTGATGGGAACGCAGGAACACCTCTTAAGGAAAATTTCGGAAAAGCGGCAAATTTAACTTCGGGCAGGTTTCTGAATTGCCTGAGGACCTGTTTTAGATACATCGCCTGAAACCGTCGGTTTCCATGAGAGATGATTAAGAGAAGGGGAGAATCATTCGTAGTCGGCGACCGTAAAATTTGGAAGAAATGCAATGTTTCGCCGCCAAAAACTTTCATGGTAGTGACCCTGCCAAGATTTTGAAGAATACTGTTGCTTAACGTTTTACTCTGTATTATTTGGACCACGGTATTTGCTGATTTTTGCGGGTTGATCCCCTTGTACAATGACAAAACTCCTCCGCAAAAACCGCCAATGGTTGATTGGAGGTTTTTTTCAAAATCATTTCCCGGGGTTGATATCGCGAAAACAATTTCGCCTTCGATATTGCTTATGTAAACCCCCATTATTATTCCTTTTGAAACAAGTTCATGAAGGGGAGAGAAAGATTTCAAATCACCGGTTATTTCATAATTCGCGCACATTTCACGATAGCGCTTTTCAAGCGGAACAAAAGCCGAAGGAAGGTCCGCATCCACTTTGTTTAAAAGCGTTTCCATTCTGTAATTTGCCTGTTCGATAAGATTCTTCTCTTCTTCACGTCGGAATTGGTCCCCCCAAAAAAGGAAAATCGCGAAGGGAACCCCCGCTCCAAGAGCTAGAATTCCGCCCAATAGCTGACGAATACTTAATTGAATTTTGGGGTTAAGAAAAAGGAATCTAAATGAGGCGAGAAAAACAACGAATGGAAGGGCAATTGCGCCAAAATGGACCAAGGAAACCCAATCGGGAATCTTTTGTACAAGATCAGATTGAACCGAGGCAACCAGCCTAAATTTTACGCCACCGGGGAGGATGGCGATTAAAAACCCCGGGATCTCCATTCTCGGCGGGAGCCAAGGTTCCACCCAGTTTATTCCGATATTTTTGTTGTAAGGGCTTTTGGGGAGGTTTCCTAAAGTTTCATTAGTTTCGGGGACAATAGCGCCACAAGCATAACCCGCCGGAAGAAACTTGTACAAGTTGTGAAGGGCTTTTTTTAACAAATCCCTCTCGGACAAAGCCTCAGAATGAGCGAACGCTAAAAGGAAAATAGTTCTTTGGGGACAACGAACCCTCCACCAAGCCCCCCAGGTTTTTGATTGTCCTCCGCTTAGCGGAGTTAACTCGTTTGAATGATCGGCCAATTTGGTTATCCCGCCAGGATGCCCGGTAAAAACTTCGCTAAACCGCTCCAATTCTTTGGGAGGATCTACATTGCGGTAATTCTTCTCAAGTATCGCCTTCAGAACTTTCTTCGATGCAATAATTGAGTCATTTTGAATTCCCTTAGCATGAATTCGTTCCAATTTTTCATTAAAAACATAAATCGAAAATGCTTTCGGGAACTGGCCGTGTAGAAAATCGCTCAAAGATTCCAATGATTTCCCTTCCTTAAGCCTTTTCACCGCTTTCTCGAGCGCCGCCTGGAGAACTTGTTTAGGTTGACAATTTCGATTTAAACGGTGAAGGATTTGTTCCAATTCAGCGAAAGCATTTTCCTTCCCGCTCAAAAAATATTTTTCTTTCAACGCCTCAACACCGGCTGTCATCAACCTACTTGGGGCCCAAGCAATCAGGATAAAACACAAAACAACCTTTAGAAACCAGATTATTGATGAAAAGCCCGAGGGAAAAATTTTATGCAAAGATAACAAGCGAAGGTTCTCTTTGGAGGGGGGGAGGGCTTGTGAAGGCGAAGCCTGCGAACCCATTCTTACTGCTCAAATAAGCGCGGTTGGTTGGCTAGGTTTTTTTGTTGATGCGGCTTTAATCCAAGGTATTCAAAACCCTTTTGGGTGGCAATACGTCCTCGGCTAGTGCGAGCTATGAATCCGCGATCAATATAATCAAGCCCCAGTCGATCGATCTTTAACATTTCCATGCCCTTCTCAACTACGTCTAAATCTACCGAGGGTCTGCTTTCGACTTGGGCAATGTCTCGCATTCGCTTGAAAAGGCGAATGGCGACTCTCGGAGTTCCTCTTGCGCGGCGGGAAATTTCCAACGCCGCATCTTTCATAATAGGAAAATTCAATCTTTTTGAAACGGAATGAATAAGCTCGGTTAATTCATCATTTGAGTAATAATCGATACGAAGAATAACTCCAAACCTACTTCGCAATGGCGCGGCAACGTCTCCTTCCCTGGTGGTGGCGCCTATCAAAGTAAACGGGGGAACTTTCATTCTTAGACTTCGAGCGGTGGGCCCCTTCCCGATTAGAACATCAAAATGATAGTCCTCCATGGCCGGATATAAAATTTCCTCAACCGATTTTCCGAGGCGATGAATCTCATCTATGAACAAAACATCCCCGGCTTTTAAGCCGCTCAATAGAGCTGCAACATCGCCAGGCCTGGTAAGAACCGGCCCGGAAGTTATCCGAATTTGAACGCCCATTTCGGCGGAAATAACCGTCGCCAAAGTTGTTTTTCCGAGCCCGGGGGGGCCGAGCAGAAGGGAGTGATCTAGCGACTCGCTTCTTTTCTGCGCGGCGGAAATAAAGATTTTCAATCTTTCGACGATTTCACGTTGGCCGATAAACTCCGCGAATTTTCTAGGTCTAAGCGAGGGAAGAAAGATTTTTTCATCTTCGCTAATCGGCCTTGGAGTAAGCAAAGATTCCCGTAAAGGTTTAACTTCATTTAAAGGTTGGATTTTCTTTTTTGGCATTGTAAAAAGATTTTGCTACCTTGAAAAAGATTTTAATACGGCCTCTATTAGTTGGGGTAAGGAAGCATCTTTCGCGAGGGATGGCATAACTTGTTTCATTGCCTTGTCGATTTCTTTGTCGGAATAACCAAGGTTTTCGAGGGCATCATGTACCTCATTTTCGTGGGGAAACCCGGTAGGATGGAAAAGAACTGAAGAATCAGGGGAGGGAAGCCCAAAACCCAACTTTGAAATCGGTTCCTTAAGTTCGACGATAAGTCGAGAGCCCGTTTTCGTCCCAACCCCCTTCATTGCGGTAAGGGCCGAAAGATCCTCGGTCAAAATCATTTCAACCAATTTTTCGGGCGAGGCCGCGGACAAGATGTTGACCGCCAGTTTTGGCCCGATTTTACTAACGCTGTTGAATAACCGGAAAAGCGAACGCTCTTCCGGAGTCGCAAATCCAAAAATTTGAGGGCCCTCTTCACGCCAATGAAGGTGCCCCAAGATTTTTACAATTGTTCCTTCCGGGCCAAGTTTATTAAAAGTTGAAAAAGGGATAAGGACTTCAAAACCAACCCCGAAGATTTCAAGAACAATTCGATGCGGCTGCTTTTCAATCAAATTCCCCTTCAAAAACTCAATCATAAAAAGTAGGCCTTCAGGTATCAGCGATCAGCATCCAGCCAAAACCCCTGAGATTTGGACCGGACAAATTCTTAGCCAATACGAAACTTTTTGCCCCTTCGTGAGAAACCACTTTCACAGGAGGCTCTTGCAAAATTACTCGAAACCTGCCTTGGTAGCCGCAAACTTTAGTTTGCGAAAACCCAGGTTTCGCAGGCATAAAGCCTACGCCTACCTTGATCGCGAATGTTTTCGGAAAATAATTTTGCAAGTACCTCACAGGTTTAACCTATTGATTCTTCAGAAGAAACCACGTCGTGGTTAAAGTGGTTTAAGCTGACAGCCGAAAACTGATGGCTATTGCTTACAAAGCTATTATGCTTCCGCGAATTTCTCCATATCTTCGTCGGAAATGTCGTAGTTATGATAAACATCCTGCACGTCATCATTTTCTTCCAAGTTTTCAACGAGGCGAAGAACTTTGGCCGTATCAGAACCCGTAACCTTTACGGTATTTTTGGGAAGCATGGTCACTTTTCCCTCGTTGATCTTTAAGTTTTTAGATTCCAGCACCTGTCTCATATCATGGAAAGTGGATGGGTCGCAGGTTACCTCAAAACCGTAATCATAGGTTTTCATGTCTTCGCATCCGGATTCTAAGACGATATCCATCAAAGAATCTTCGGTTAACTTAGGGTTTTCTTCCTTGGAAAGGAAGAAAAAACCCTTATTTTCAAACATAAAAGAAACGCAGCCTGGAACCCCAAGATTTCCCCCGCCCTTGCTAAAAATCTTGGCGATTTCTGCCGCAACCCGATTTCTGTTGTCGGTCAAGCAGCGAGCAATTATTGCCACGCCGCCGGGACCGTACCCTTCAAAACTGAGTTCTTCGTATGTAACGCCTTCAAGTTCGCCGGTGCCTTTCTTGATAGCCCTATCGGCATTATCTTTAGGCATATTCGCGTCTTTTGCAGCCTGAAGGGCGCTTCTAAGCCTAGGATTAGCCACAGGGTCCCCGCCGCCCGTTTTTGCGGCAATGGTAATTTCACGGATGATTTTGGTAAATAATCTTCCCCGAATCGCATCCATCTTGCCTTTAACGTGTTTAACTTTCGCCCATTTATTATGACCAGACATTCAACCCTCCTGAGAGCTGAAATGGATATACCCCAAGTTTTGGAAGTATACCATAGATTCCGTAAAACGTGCATAATACTGTTCCCTTCTTTAATTTCTTGATTTCCGCCTTTGAATCCATTAGAGTTTTTCTTGGAATTTGCAAAATTCGGCGAATTTTTTTTATTCAGAAAGAACTAGCATTCATGGGGAAAAGACCGGGCGGAGAACTAGCTACAAGACCTTTGCATTTCATTTGGATTGCCGATTGTTCCGGTTCAATGCAGGCCGACGGCAAAATTCAAACGCTTAACGAAGCTGTTCGCGAAGCCATTCCTCATATGAGAAAGGCTGCGGATGAAAATCCTAACGCGCGGGTTCTCGTGCGCGCGGTGGCCTTCTCCGATGAAGTAGGTTGGCCAATTTCTGACCCGACCCCAGTGGAAAATTTTTCGTGGGTCGATCTTCAAGCCAAAGGGATCTCTTCAATGGGCAAGGCTTTTGAATCGATTTCTCTCCGATTAAAAAGCCCCCCCATGGACCAACGGGCCTTGCCTCCGGTTCTTGTCCTTATCAGCGACGGCTATCCTACCGATGATTTTGATGAAGGATTGCGTTTACTATTAAGCGAACCTTGGGGCAAAAAATCAATTCGTATGGCCATTGCAATTGGAGAAGACGCCGATCAGGAAGTTTTGGAAAAATTCATCGATAACCCTCAAATTAAACCGCTTCATGCAAACAACCCCGAATCTCTTGTAAAATATATTAAGTGGGCATCAACCTCCGTTTTAAAGGCCGTTTCCGCGCCAATGACCCCGTCTTCGGAAAAAACTTCCGAAAGTTTTAACATATTGATTCCCGTTCCCCCCGATGTCGAACCTAACAACTCAAATCATCCGGACGTATGGTGAGTCTCTCCTATGGGTTCTTCAAACCGGTTTGTGGCTTTCGGAGCAAGCGTACCAGGGGAAACCCACAAAGGTAAAGGAATTCCTAATCAAGATAATTTCTTGCTTCACCCCGCCTCATGCGCAGGGTTTCCCTTGGTTATGGCTGTATCCGATGGTCATGGAGACCCCCGCTGCGTTCATAGTCATATCGGATCGCGATTGGCCGTTGAATCGGCCTGTACAGTTTTTTCGAAGTTCTTTGAATGTAATGAATCTTCTGAAACTTGGAAGTCTTCGGCATCTCAAATCCGCCAAGATCTTTTGAAAAACCTAGTACAAACTTGGACGATTAAGGTAAGAGAGAATTGGCTCCGAATCGCCGAAAACAAACCAAAATCAACTGCCTCTGAAGATTCATTCACTAACAAGGATTTTTACTTTTTTTATGGGGCCACGCTCCTAAGCGTGGTTATAACCAATACAAGGATTTTTTATTTTCAACTTGGCGATGGGGATATTGTTACCGTTTCACTTGAAGGAGAAATTAATCGACCTATTCCTCGCGATCCAAGACTAATTGCCAATCAAACCACGTCTTTATGTTCTCCGCAAGCTTGGAACGATTTCCAAGTCGCCTCTTCTTCGCTAAATGAATCTTCCCCGGCACTCATTTTTCTCGCATCGGATGGGTATGTAAATTCTTTTAAACATGAAAACGGGTTTCTTCAAGTCGGACTCGACCTTCTGAAGGCGATCAAAAATGACGGGCTCGAAACCGTCAAAAATGAACTCCCAGGGTGGCTTTGTGAAACTTCGAAATTTGGGAGTGGGGATGACATCACTATTTGCATACTTTACAATTTAAACTACCTTTCGCGTGATTCATAAGCGTTCGGAGGTTTAGAATTCATGAGCGAATTATTAGAGATCGGTCAAAAATTCAACATTTCATCGAGCAACCTTGTTCTTGAGGTGGTCAAATTTCTTGGAGCGGGAGGCCAAGGAGAGGTTTATCAGGCGAAACTTGGTTCTAGCCCAATTGCCTTAAAGTGGTATTTCCGCCATGCGGCCACCGAGGAGCAGTTAAAAAGTTTGAATTCCCTGGTGCAAAAGGGCCCTCCAAGCGAGACATTTCTATGGCCGATTGAGTTGGTTTCATCAAAAGACCGCATTGGGTTTGGCTATTTGATGCCTTTAAGAGAGGTCAGGTTTAAAAGCCTTTTCGATCTGATGAAAAATCGCGTCGATCCGTCATTTATGACCCTTTCTACCGTCGGCTTGAATCTTTCGCACGGTTTTCTTTTGCTGCATTCGAAAGGGTTTTGCTATCGCGATATTTCCTTCGGAAACGTTTTTTTTGACCCTCAAACCGGAGATATACTGATTTGCGATAATGACAACGTTGCGGTCAATGGAGAAACATCATCATCCATCGCTGGAACCCTCGGATTCATGGCCCCCGAACTTGTTCGGAACGAAGCGAAACCCTGCATCCAAACCGATCTATTTTCTCTCTCGGTTCTTCTATTTTACATGTTTATTTTAAATCACCCGTTCGAGGGAAAAATGGAAGCAAGCATAGATTGTTTCGATCAATCAGCAAAAATGAAGCTTTATGGGCTTGATCCTGTCTTTATTTTCGATCCGGTTGATCGCTCCAATGAGCCGGTTCCAGGTATTCATGACGCGGCAATTGCGAATTGGAAAATCTACCCTCGATTTTTAAAAGACCTTTTCATAAAAGCCTTTACCAAGCAGTCACTATCTTCCCAGCCGCAACGGGTTCGCGAAAGCGAGTGGAAAGCGACTATGGCGCGTTTGCGGGATGCAATTTTCTATTGCTCGTGCGGTTCGGAAAATTTCTTTGATGATGAAGATTCTTCCGATTTAAAGAATTCAAAAATTTGCTGGAATTGCAAAAAGGAAGCCAAATTTCCATTTCGCGTTAGATTTGGAAGCAGCGTTAAAATGCTCAATATTGATTCCAAAATTTATCCTCATCATATCTACGATTCCCGTTTATATGACTTTTCTCAAATTCTTGGAGAGGTTTCAAAAAACCCGAAAGACCCTTCTACTTTAGGCATAAAAAACACTTCCGAGCAAAATTGGAAATGCATTACTATCCAGGGGAGACTCTTGGAAATTGAACCTGGAAGAAGTGTTGCTATTTCACCGGGAACCAAAATTGATTTCGGAAGTTGCGAAGGAATAATCGAGGAATAGGACAACCTATGCTCTTCATTTTACCATTCAAGCCACCAAGAAAGGCTGGCGGATGAAGTGTCCGATGCTACAAGTTCCCTAAATACTGATTGTTGCAATGTTTGAGATGCCAAAGCTGATACCAATGTCGCTTCGTTAGCCCACGCGGATGGAACAGGGGACATCCCCGGAGGCGCGCCCGGAGGCGCGACCCATTTTTCAAGCATTACTCCGTCTAAGTACGCTTCATCCCCCCCCAGCCCATTTTGAATAAGTTCGACTCGAATAATCTGGGCTGAAGGAACAGAGAAAGAAATATAACGCCGTTTCCAATCCTCGTCACTCGCGTTTACCTCACCGAATGGAATTGGCCCGGCTTCAGGCCAAATTCGAACTTTAATTTGAGAAGTCGGTGTGATTTTCCTGGACCAAAAAC
>JACPTH010000052.1 GCA_016192885.1 bacterium
CAAAGCGTTTAAAAGCCGTTAAATTGCTTGGTAAGCTTAAAACTCCTTTGGCGGTTGATCCCCTTAAAACAGTTCTTATGGATAGATCGAAGGAAGTTAGGTGCGCGGCTGTTGAAGCATTAGCAAGCATTAAACCTTCGAACCTTTCGGACCTTTTGCTACCTTCGTCAAAAGATAGGTCAGCGGACGTCCGACTTAGGGTCGCTTTTTCATTTTCAGGGTTGGAAGACAATCTAGCGGTAAGCTCGCTCTTTGAACTTTTGGAAGATCCCAAAGACGAAGTCGCAAACATGGCCGCCCGAGGTTTGGCCAAGATTCCAACCAAGAGTATTACGCAGTTGATTCGGCAGTTTCGAAATAAATCATGGAAAATTCGTTCCCGAGCTGCTGAAGCTATTAGGAGAATCGGTAAACCCGCATCAGAGGCTCTTTGCAATGCGTTAACCGATTCAGATTCGAATGTTCGGTTTTGGGCATCGCTTTCTTTAGGTCACCTTCGCGATAAAAATTTTTCAAAGCAACTTCTTTCGATGCTTTCGGATGTTAATACAGGCGTTAGGGTGGCTGCTCTTAGGGCTTTAAGGCAAATTGGGGACCCGACAGTGGTTGGGAAAATTTTTGAAGCGCTTTCTCAACCTTCAGAACAAATCCGAGATGCAATTTATGAAATATTAAGAGATTTTGGGACTCATTCTATTCCATTTTTGATGGAATCCCTTTCAAGCGAATACTGGATAAGCCGTTCGTTGGCCGCGCAAGCGCTAATCGAAATGGGGAGCGATTCCATCATGCCTCTAACTAGCGCCCTTGAGAGCCAAGATAAAGAGCGTCGTTATTGGGCGATTAAAATTCTTGGACAAATGAAAGAAGCGAGCACTTTTCAGGAGGTAAAACGACTTCTTAGCGATTCCGATTCCGAGATTCGCATGGCGGCGGTTCAGGCAATGGGGGACTTTCTTCATCCCGATTCCATTCCTCTTTTGATCGAGAGATTTACTGATTCTTCCTGGGTCGTTAGGCGTGAAGCCCATTATGCCTTGGTAAAATTCGGGGAACAAGGAATCGATTTACTGATTAAGTCTCTTGATTCCCCCGAAGAAGACGTTCGTTATTGGGTACTTCGCTCTCTTGGAAAAATCAATCCATCCAATCTTCTTCCGATATTGGTGAAACTTTTGAAAGATAAGTCGTGGAACATTAGGAAAACCGCCGCGGAAATACTTGGAAATTTTGGGGAGCCTGTTCTCCCTGATCTAATGAACCTTGCACAGGAAGCGGATTCAGAAGTTCGTTTTTGGATACTCCAAGCGCTAGGAAAAATAGGTTCCCTAAATTCGCTCCCCATATTGTTTCAAGCACTTGACGACATTTCAGAAGCGATTCGCAATTCCGCTCAAAAAGCGCTGGTTAATTATGGCCCCTCAATTGTTGATGATTTGCTCCCGCTTCTAAAGAGTGACCAACGACGCCTATTAGAAAGCGTTTCCTTAACGTTGCAACAAATGCCTTCGAATGTTATGGTCCCCAAACTTTGCCAACTACTAGGAAAGGGAAACGATCATTTAAACTATTGGCTAAGAAGAACCCTGGAAGGTTTTGGGCGCGTTTCTCATAAATCGGTGAAAAACCTTCGTAACAGTAAAGCCAACGAAGTAAGGCGGCAAGCGGTTTTGGCTTTTTCTGCAATTGGGTCAAGCGAGGATGCGGAGGATTTAATTCCGTTTCTGAAGGATGAACATTGGCCCGTTCGGATAGCGACCGCGGAAACTTTGGGATTTCTGAAAAATAGGGAGGCCGTCGAACCGCTCATGAACGCTCTTGAAGACGATGACGAAGATCTTTCCCTAGCTGCGACAAAATCATTGGGGTTGCTTGGAGACGAGCGGGCGGTTCCTGCGTTGCTTTTTGCCCTTAACAGAGAGTCGTGGGCTTTAAGGTTTCATATCCTTTCGATGTTAGGAAAAATGAAAGTAAAACGCGCTGTTCCTGACCTACTTAAACTTTTTGACGAAGATTCTCTCGATTTAAAAATTTCGATTTTAAAAACTTTAGGGGAAATCGGGCATCCGGAAAGTTT
>JACPTH010000580.1 GCA_016192885.1 bacterium
ACCCTTGAGGAGATTCCCATCCCTCCTTTGGGAAGAAACGCTCTTGAATGTTTCCGGCCGCTTTTGCTTCCGCTTTAGAAAATTGAGTTTCAAGAAAGGAAAAGAAATATTCGATTCCAAAAACAATGATAGAAACAAATATCCAACTTAAAACAAACGGAGCGAAGGGGGGGAAAAAAACAAAATAACTGGAAACGAACACGCCAAGAACCAGAACAAATAAAAGTAAAACAATGGAAATTGCAATAGTATAAAGTCCCAGATTACCCATGATAAAAAGGCCGAACGCTCCTCCTAAAATTGCCGACCCGAGCCGCCAAGAAAGCTCCTTTTTAATCGCTCCGGTTCGTTTTGAAATGATCGTATCCAAGGATGAAGCCAGAATTTCTACGCCGGGAATTATTCCAAGCGGGGTTTGATGATAATCATGAAGTATGGCTGCCGATACTCCCAAAAAGACTATTTTTTCTTTCAATGTAGAAGGATCGACGTTTCCGGAGAAAAGATCGTGCGCGCTTAGAAAGGGAATTCCTCCATCCTTTTTAGAAAAAGCTATTCGGCTCTCTTGAGATTCGCCGGTTTCTGAAAACCCTTCCCCGAAGCGCCGATCAAGGTTTTTGGCGATTTGGAGAACGCAACTTTCAATTCCAAGGCGCGAATCCGAAAGATTAAAGGATCGAAGGGAACTGTCCGAATCAACGATTCCCCAAACAAACCCCTCAAGAAGCGCTGATTGTCGGAATTTCCTAAGATTGGAAATTAGGCGAATCTCGGAGCCATGGGGAGAAATATTCTCCTCTGTTAACGAAACCAAAGCGACATTTCCGAATTTTTTCATGCTCTCCTCAAGGGCTAAGTCCCCCTTCCCCTGCTCATATGGATCAGGAAATTGAAGGAGGATGTCAATTACAACGAAGCGCGGCGCACCCGACTCAATTATATTAAGAAGTTCGGCTAATTTTCCCCTCGGCCATGGCCAGCTGGTTCCTTGGCTTTCAAAAGTTTCGGAGTCAATATCCACAATGATAATATTGGGGTTTGGTTTTCTCCGAAAGGCGAAAAAATTTTCTTGAGAGTCATAAATGATTCTCTCCAACCAAAGGGTGATGCCGGAGAAAAGACCTATGGCCGCCCATGAAAAAATTAAAAAGCAGCAAACCAGAAACGTTTTTGGTTTTCCGAAAACAACTAGTAATTTTTCCAAGATTTTCCGGTATTTTTTAATGCTTATCTCCCCCAAGTTATTTGTCCCGATCTACTTTTTACTTTAGAAGGCAGGATAATGTCAAAGAAGAATTCATTAAAATGACCCCATTCGTAGAGCTCTTGCTTCTTTACCCGAACCTCAAAAGATGCTAAAGTTGGTTTTGTATTCACGTTCCGGATCAAAGAAAATTTCTCCCCGCCCATGAAAATTGGAGAAAAATGGCTAGTGAACTTTCGCGCTTTTTTCAAAGAAGGTTTTGCGGTTTTCGCGGAAAGA
>JACPTH010000581.1 GCA_016192885.1 bacterium
AAGCGCCCGCCGCGGATAAGCTCGTAGAACAAACCACAGGCAAGGAAACAGGCGGAGGGCTGGATTTGCGCGCTCCTGCAACCGTTCAGGCCATTAAGCCTGGAGGAGACGAAAGCCCCAAGGAAGTTGTCCCTTCCCCCCCCAAGCAGGAACCGCAAGTTATCGCGCAAACAAACAATGAAGCGAAAGATGAATCCTCATCCAAAACTCAATTGGCGCTGGCGGTTACCCCTAAATCTGGTTCTCCTGGTACTCCCGGGGCAAAACCTTCTCCATCCGGCGGGTTATCTGAACCTGCTCCCGCTCCTTCGAAACCTAAGGAGCCCAAAGAAGCTGATACGCCGCAAATGGTTGTGGGTGAACCCTTAGGCGAAACAAAAAGTGGTGAAGAACCCACCCAAAAAGTTGAAAAACCCTCACCTAGGGAAAATAAAGCCGACAAAAATTTGGCGGTTCTTCCAAGTCAACCGCCTAAGGCCCTCGAATCCCCCAAGGAATCTCAGGTGCTTGCAAAACCAGGACAGGTAAAAGTGGTTGAAGCTAAACCTCTACATGATGAGACAAAAGAGATTAAAGTTCCAAAACCGTCAAAATCGGAAGCTGAAATTGCACCGATTGCCTCAAAGAAAGTTGTTTCCCCGCCGATTGTGATTGCCAAAAAACCTGAATCGAGCAAAAGAGAGGAGACACATCCCGAAATCCAATCGACCCCGCAATTTGGAGCTTCAAAAACAAGCGAGGGAAAACCGAAGGATCAAGTCAAACCTCAGCCCATTGCTGATAAACCTGCATTAGATTTAAAGGTGAAAGAACCGAAAAAAATTGAAGCGAAGAAACCTTTAAAACCAATTCAAAAGGAGCCATCGGAAGAAAAACGTGGCGTGAATTTTTCCGAAAGATACAAGATGGCCCGGATGGGGAAATTGAAGAGTCCCGTTTCCGAAAAAGCATTGGAAATTTACGCTCCCCCACCGGATTCTCTTTCGCCTGCGGTGACATCGTATCTGGACAAAGTTCCGGAGACCCCAAAATTTGAAGTGTTTCAGAAACCTCCCGAGCAAGAAAAGAAATTGCCTGAAATTCCCACCGGCGATTTGGAAAGTGGAATTTCTCGACCTCAACCGACATCGGAATCTGAGAAGCTAGCTTTCGCGCCCGCTATTAAATCTGATGATCGCTCTAGATCCCAACGTTCGTTAGCGGTATCGCCGCCGATTGTTGAAGAGCGCCGCGCAAAAATTGAAGATCTCTTAAATCTCCATTCCACAAAAGTAGTTGAAGGACCTATCGACTTAAATCAATGGGTTCTAGACAAATGGATAACGTTGCGGGAAAGAATCATGCTTGCTCCCCCGCCTAATTTACGATGGAAATCAAATCTCAGGAGCGGAAAATTTGAAGTTTCACTGGAACCCTCACCTATGGATGAGGGAGAAAACTAAATTTCCTCATCTTTCTTAGCTTCAACGATTGGAATGGTTTTCTTTGTTACTTTAACCCGAAGAATTCTGTTGGCTTTCATTTCGGAAATAACGAACTGGGCGTTTGGTTCCTCTACACGCTCATCACGCTTTGGAATTCTTCCAAGTTTCTCAAGAATGAAACCGCTAACGGTTTCCGCATCTTCGTGAGGAAACTGCATCCCCAATTCATTTTCCAGGTCGTTAATTCTTACCCGCGCATCCACAACAAAGGTGTTTGAGTCTAATGTCATTATGGGAGAAACTTCATCCTGATCGTATTCGTCAACAATTTCTCCGACGATTTCTTCAAGGAGATCTTCGAGGGTAACCAACCCTGATATCCCCCCAAATTCGTCAACAACTAATGCCATGTGAATTTTCCTCTTTTGAAATTCCTTAAGCATCTCATTCAATTTCTTCGTTTCAGGAACGAAAAAAGCCGGACGAAGCAGTTTGGTAAGATCGAAGCTTGCTTCAAGGTTTCCATAATGCAAAAACATATCCTTCACATAAAGGATTCCCACGATTTTATCAAGGTTACCATCAAAGACGGGAAAACGTGAATGCCCGTCATCGCGAACGAATTTTAGCAAAGCCGGAAACGCGATACCAAGGGGAACGGACATTATGTCCATTCTCGGGACCATAACTTCCCGAACAAGGGTATCTCCGAATTCAAAAACCGAACTTATCATCTCCTTTTCATCACTTTCGATTATTCCGACTTCTTCGCCTAAAGAAAAATAGCTATCGATTTCTTCCATGGATGTTCGAGAACCCA
>JACPTH010000582.1 GCA_016192885.1 bacterium
ATCTATGTTTGGGGCGCAACAATCGAATCTTTTGCCTACAGTCCAATTAAGTGGATAATCGGGAATGGATTCGGATCGTTCAAGCATTTTTTCCCTCTCCAGGAAGCAGCATCTTTTTCAGATGAAAACAAGGAGACTTTTACGGCGGTTACCTTTCGGCAGGCTCATAACGATTGGTTGCAGTTGATATCTGAATTGGGGTTGATAGGTTTTGGATTTTTTCTTTTTTTGTTTTGGAGGTTTTTCTTTTCCATTTATCAATCCATTAAAAGTGCAATGCTTAGAAGCGCTGACCCGGAGAACCCTGTCGGCCAGCTTCAGGACGAGCATATTTTGTTGATAATGCTTGGGGCCGCTATGACAGCGCAGTTTGCGGCTGCAGTTCCGGATTTTCCTTTCCACAGGATTGAGACGGCTCTCTATGCCGTGGTGGTGATGGGTTTGGTTCCGGTGCTAGCCGAAACGTCGTTTTTTTATAAGAATTTACCGGCATGCGACCTGGTTTTGGGAGCTTCCGACAAATCAACCACCGCGACCATTTTTGGAACCCTTGGCGTTATTGCAGGTTTGTTTGGGATTTATTTTGAGGTTCGCTGTTACCAGGCCGACGTAAAAGTTCGAACGGTTGATGCTTATATTTCTTCGACTAAAATGACTCCTGAGATGTTTGTTGAATTGAAAAAACAGCTTCAAGATGCCATAAGAAAAGACCCTCTTCCCGGCGATCCCTATTTGAAAATGGGAACGCTTCTCGAAATGGAGGGGAAAGGTTTTGAGGCTCAAGAGTGGCTGTTAAAAGCTTGGAAGAATATTAATTTCAATGCCCGATCTACTTATCATTCCGTTGTTTTTCGCCAAATGCATACGGAATATTACATCCTTCAAAATCGAAAAGAAGCTTTAAAATTGGCGCAAGAGGGCCTTCGCTTAACTGCGGGAGACGCCAGGTCAATTTACTACTTTTATGTCGGCAAAATAGCCATGGAATTAGGAGACCTAAAACTTTCCGAATTTGCGTTAAAACGATGCCTTAATTATCCAAATTTTTTAAACCAAGCAGGTGCGAACCTGGCGATAGTTCTGGCCACAATGCAAAAGTGGCAAGAAGCCTATAATATTGCATCCACGGTTTCAAATGCGATTAATCACTCTGATGCAACCATGTTTGATGTAATGGGGATTTCTTTGACAAATCTTGGGAATCTCGCATCGGGAGAGGAAATGTTGCGAAAGGCAATTGGGCTTAATCCAAGTAATCCGGTTTTTAAAAGAGACCTTGGGGTAACCTTGGTATACCTGAGAAAATTCGAGGAAGGCAAAAAGCTTCTTCAAGAAGCATTAGATTCTCAAAGTTTACCTCCGGCGACAAAGGGTGAAATTAATGCTCTTTTGGCCTCGATTTCCGTTGCCACTCCAAACACAATTTCTGTGGGTTCCAATCCTTCCTTTCCTGAAGCAACTTCCGTTGCTTCCTCCCCCGAAATATCATCATCCGCAAACATAATCGTTTCTCCGGCTTCATTAGACCCAAATCTTTCTCCAAGCGCAACCCTTACCAATTCTTCTCAACAGCCCATTTCGTCAGGCCCATGAAAAAATGTTAAAAAAATTAAGCTCCATTGGATTTATTGCCTTACTAAATTTGATACTTTTGTTTTCTTTTGGCTGCGGAAAAAGCCCTTCGCTACCGCCGGAAGTCCAAGTGGTCGCGGACGACAAAGGCCCCCGAACTCTTCATATTGGGCTTCCGTTAGATCCAAGACAGTTGAACCCAATTCTTCCCTTGGATGAAAACAGCCGATTTGTTTGCGGGATGATCCATGCCGCTCCCCTTCGAAGAACGCCTGGAG
>JACPTH010000053.1 GCA_016192885.1 bacterium
CTTCGCCAGTAACAAAGGCAAAAAAACCTGTTTGAGATTGAAAAATAAGATATAGCCCTTTATACTTTTGCTTGACCGAAATGCAAAGTAGGCTTGAGAATAGAAGATTACCGAAAAACCATGGAACGCCGCGCTAATAAAATCCCCCCCGGAACCGTAATAGGAGGCTGCAGAATTGAAGCGGACCTCGGTTGCGGTGGTATGGGAATAGTGTATCGGGCAATGGATGAAAAGCTGCATAGATCTGTCGCCATAAAGCTCATGCATGGAACCGAGCACATGACGACGGAAAAAAGCCGCTTTTTGCGCGAGGCCGTCGCCATTGCCAAGCTTGACCACCCTGGAATAATTCGAATTTATAGTTATGGCGAGTTTGAAGGGCTCCCCTATTTTATTATGGAATTGGTTCAAGGCGGGTCTTTGAAGGATTTTATCGCAAGGCATCGACTTCTTCACTCGGGAAAACATTCTTTTGATGAATTGAAAGAAGGCGGATACATAAAAGATGAGCCCCCTGAAACTCCCTTTTTCCTTCGGAACCCGGTCGCGAATCTTTTGCATGATCCCGAATACCCGAATCGTGTCAGGGAGCTAGTTTCAGAGATAGCTGAAGGTCTTGAGATGGCTCATAGCCAAGGAATCGTCCACCGCGATCTAAAACCATCAAATATAATGATTGGAAGCCAGGGAAAACCGAAGATTCTTGATTTTGGGTTGGCGAAATCACCTGGCGACGTGAATGTAACGCAAACCTCGCAATTTCTTGGAACCATATCCTATGCCGCCCCTGAGCAATTCATGGGTTCCAGAGGTAATATTTCTCTGCGAACGGATGTTTACAGTTTAGGGGTGATTTTTTACGAGTTACTAACTATGACCCACCCAATTTCTGAAGAAGATCCGGCCGCCATCATCGCGGCGGTGACGCAAGGCTCAGTCCGACCGCCTCGCGACTTAAACCCGAACATTCCCGATGACCTGGAAAGGATTATCCTAACATGCGTCGAGAAAGATCCATTTAAGCGTTTCGCGGACGGTGAAGAACTTGTAAGCGCGCTAAGAAAACCTCATTCAGCCGTTCATTGGTTTTCGGGGTTAAAAGGTCTTTTCAGCGGGTGGTTTTCCCCAAAGGATCTAGCGATTGCCGAGAGTTGCGGAAAAACTGATAAACACTGTGAACCGGTTTCCGGCGACCAAAACATTTCAAATGAGGGTTTCCCGAGAAAAACCGACAGAAAATTCGTTGGGGAAAAACTTCTTTCCGAAGCCAAAACCCTTTTTTTTCATCAGTTCAATTTCCTCGAAGCTCTTGAAAAATTGAAACAATCCTTTGATCTTGATCCTGCCAATCCCAATATTTTGTTTTGCCTTTTTCTGGCTCTGAACTCAATTCGGGAACAGTCTTCAATTAAAGGGTATTTATCCAGATCCGAATCACTCATTGATCGAAATGACGAAAAAGGTTGGGGGAAATTTCTCTTTGCAAAGGAAATTTTCCTGAAACGAAATTATGACGAAGCGCGAAAACAGGCTCTTAGACTAATTCAGCTATTCCCTGAGGACCAAGATATCCAGATCGGATTGTTTTTCGCCTTGGAGGTATTAGGGAATTTCCCTGAGGCGATTCGAGTGGGGGAAACCCTTGCAAGAAACTCCCCCGAAAACAACTTAATTGCTATCGGCTTAAGCGAATGCTACCTTTCGGTTTGGGACCACCAAAAGGCGCTCGACATAATGATCGAACGCGTAAGAAAGTTTCCGAATTTCCTAAATCTCCGTTTGAAAACCTATCAAATTTTTTTCGTGTTGGGAAAATTTTCGGAAGCCGATCGAGAAATCGATTACGTTCTGGAGCGTGACCCGGGTTCGGCATTCATGTACCTTCACAAAGGAAGAATTATGCTTTTGCGCGGAGAATTAGATCAAGCATATGATTGCTTCCGCCAAATGGTCGGCCTACAGATAGATGATGGAATGAAAGCATTGGGTTTTTACCACTTGTACCGCCTACTCGTCATGATGGAAAAAACGGAGGAAGCGGAAAAATTCCTTTCAGAGGGAGGCAAGCAAAAATGCAAAATGGCGTTTCTTTCCCAAGCTGAGTTGTGGAAGCGAATTTCCGATGAGCCTCTTTCCGGAATCCGACGGGAGCTAGGTTCCGAAGATTGGGCTGGAAGGGTTCTTGAATACGCCAGAAAAGTCTGTTTCGATTCCGCCGACCTTCTCTCATACACCATGGGGAATTTTGGTTGTACTTCTGTCTTCGTTTTGTCCGAAGACGGGAAATACAAACACCATGAGATATTCAGCCATTTTAATTTTGAAGAAAACGATGAGCTTTTTACCCAACTTTGGGTTTCGTCATTTCCAAAATCTCCTTTCATCGATGGGAATGGCAATATTTTGCGCACCGCGTTCCACAAAATCGACCATGACCCCGGTGGAGGAATCGCCTGTCTGTCCCTTTCCGAACCATGGAAATCCGGTAAGGGAGCATTTATTTATTGCCGGTTAAACGACGGAGTTTTGAGCGAGCGAGAAACCGTGAAAACATTTTCTCTTCCGCCTTTACCCCTCCTTGCTATCCGTCGTCACGCATTTTTGGTAGTTATTCCGGAAAGATTGAAGGTCGAAAAAGTTTCCCGGGAACCGCTTGAGTCGGAAAAAATTGGAAGATTCAAGGTTTTTACATATTTCCCCCGCCTTGTCGGCGGTGAAATTATCAAATTAGAGATCAATCTTTCATGTCGAAACACATTATAAATTTTGATATATTAGACTTCCAAATCTTTTGAAACAAAGAAATCTAACCGGAGAAATCTAATGAAAGTCATTGATCTTACCCAGCCCTTGTCTGTTCACACCCCTCCATGGCCTACATATGAACCTCTTCAAATTAAATATTTCAAGCGAATTAGCTCGGTAGGCGCCAATGGTCAACTTATTACCACCAGTCATCATGTCGGAACCCACATGGACGGCGAAATTCATTTTTGGAATTCATGCAAGGCGAGAACGATCGGACAAATGCCCCTGGAATTCTTTGTTGGGCCGGCTGCGGTGGTTGATCTCTCTGATATTTCCGTTGATTATGGGATCTATACTCCAAAAGACATTGAAAGCCGGGTGGAAGTCAAGAAAGGCGATATTTTGATTATCCATACCGGGTATCTTAAGTATGCATGGTATAAAGACGATGGTGATGAAATCCGCTATATGGTATGCCACCCCGGCCCGACCATGGAATTCGCCGATTGGTGCATAAAAAAGAACATAAAATGGATTGGAGTAGATTGCGGATCGGCCGATCACCCGATGAACACCATCATTCGAAAGTGGCGTCCCGAACATGCAAAAAAAGCCGATACTTACATGAGAAAAAAGTACAAGAAAAGTCTTGAAGAGATCTTCCCGGACGAACATTACCAGCTAATGCATATCAAACTTTTTCCAAAGGGAATAATCCACGCCGAAAACCTTGGCGGTGACATTGAGAAGGTTCTTAATAAAAGAATCGTGATTGGAGCGTTTCCGCTGCCATTCATGGAGGGTGAAAGCGCCCAGTGCCGGATCGTCGCCTTCCCTGACGCGAAAATTTAGGAAATGAGCGGGAAAATTTACTTTTCCCATTCTTTGGCGTTAGGGACATACCAGCTACTCTTTAATTGCCTCGGTTTTGCAGCCGCAGGCTTGGTTCCTTGGCTAGTCGGTCATGAGGAAAGAGTTAAGGAAGGTTTTCAAAACTACCTCGGATTTCTTCCAAAGCCAAAATCAAAACCGGTAATTTGGGTTCATGGCGTATCTCTTGGCGAATCATTCGTAGCATGCGCCGTAATGGAGCGCATTCGCCAACTTGGATCGAGCATTTGCCTTGGGTTTACAACCACGCATCCTGACGTTTTGGCATCCATTAGAAAGAAAAAAATCGCGGATATCTTAGGTTATTTTCCCCTGGATTCATTTCCGATCATGTTTCGAGCTTTTTCGCGATGGAACCCAAAATTGGTGATTGTCACCGAGACTGATTTTTGGCCGATGTTCGCATTTTTATGCAGGCAAAGAAGAATCCCCCTAATTTTGATCAACGGTAGAATTAGCGAAAAGTTGCGACGATTCTATTTGGCGATCCCCAAACTCGGGGAAGTCCTTTTTGGTTCCTTTGACCTTCTTTGCGTCCAAACCCTTCTTGACAAAGAAAAATTAACGATGATGGGGGCATTCCCTGACCGAATTAAAGTTCTGGGGAACATTAAAGCCGACGTTGTTTCCCGCTCATCTTTATCAAATAATGAAATCTTTATCTCCTGGAAAAAGGAAAGCCGAGTTATTGCTTTCGGCTCTCTGCACCCCATGGAATTCTTGCTTCTAAAACCGATTTTATCTTCAATTCTAAAGATCGCGAACATTAAACTTCTAATTGCGCCAAGGAATATAAAAGATTCGATTCCTTGGGAATCAGATTTAACCTCGGCGGGATTTAACGCCGGTCTTAGAAGCAAAATAAGCATTTCCGCTAATTCTCCCTCAATATTAATTTTAGACACTTTCGGAGAGTTAGCCTCTCTTTACGGGCTCTCGGCTGTTGCGTTCATCGGAGGTTCGTTGGATCCGAAAGTCGGCGGGCACAACCCAATTGAAGCTCTTCAGCACGACGTGCCGGTGATCGTGGGGCCTCATACAAGGAATTTTGAAGATCTCCTTGCTGAGCTTGTACAAGAAAATGGAGTATCAGTCGTTTCTAATGTTGATGAGTTTGAAAAAGCCTTAAGAAATCTCCTTTTTGATGCGTCGTTTGCCGCCGATCAAATTAAGGCATCCGGTCTGGTTTTAGCCAGGCATAAGGGGGCTCTTAATCGAACCATTGAAGAAATGACGCCTTACTTAGAAAAGACAAGGAAAGAAAAATAATGGAACAAGCCGATTTTTTTAGAAGGAACCTCGGAAGCAAGGAAATAGCCGAGAGAGTTGCCGAAAAAGCCGAAAATTCAGTTCCGGCTTATGGTAAATTCCTTGAAAAGTACAAGTTTGGGCGCGGGTCCCCATTCGAAGCTAGGCCCATAATGGATAAAGCATCGTATATTTCCGCCCATCCGTTTAGCGAACTTCTTCCGAAAAACCATGAGGATATTTTTACGATTTTCAAATCTTCAGGATCATCCGGGCATAGCTTTTTCTGGCCTCAATTAAAGCAATCGCATCGCCACTCGGCGAACCTTCTTAGGACATTCCTTGAAACCGCCTTTTTCGTCGATCAAGGAAAGACTTTGGCTATAGTCGGGTTAGCCCTTGGAAGCTGGATCGGAGGAGATTATTTTTCCTGGATATTAAAAAGTATGGCAGTTGAAACCCCTTATTCATTCGCGGTCTTTTCACCCGGCAACCATCATGAAGAAATTATTGAGATCATAATAAAGGCTGAGATTTTCGTAGATCAAATTATTCTTTTCGTTTGTCCATCGGCCATTTCTCGCCTTCACCTCCGGGCAGACCAGCGGGGGTTTCCCCTTCCGAAAGCAAAGATGAAATATGTTGTAATTGGAGAGCCTTTTCCCGAAAGTCTTCGTTTCTCAATCCTCGAAAACTCAAGATGCTCGGAAAATTCAAGCGTCATGCTTTCGGTTTTTGGAAGCGCCGATACTGGCGTGCTTGGCTTTGAATCATCCGCCACGGTCGCGATTCGTCAACTTCTTTCGCGAAATTCGAAACTTTTGAGCGACCTTCAACTCCCCGTTCCGGTTCCGCATTTCTTTCATTCGTGCGCACCTAATGCTTATCTCGAATCGGAGAACGGCGAATTATGCGTTACCCTGTGGCAAGGTATTCCGATTGTAAGATACAATTTACATGACAGTTGTCGCTTGTACAATTGGAAAGAATTTCGTAATTCGATCCTGGCCTTCGATGGTTTCAACCCCGAAGATGAGCCTTTTAAAGCATGTCTTTGGGCTTCCAAGGAATCACTCCCGGACATTATCGCAATTCAAGGCAGATCGGACAGTTGTTTGATCCTTTGCGGAACAAACATTACCGAAGGAATGCTGGATGAGGCGGTCAAATGCTCCGAGCTTGAATCCGTTCTTACGGGTGTCTATAAAGCCCAAATTTGCTACGAAAATGAGCGACAGTTCCTGGAGTTGCATTTAGAATTTAGTCCGCATAACAAAATTGATTCCGCATTGCTTGATCGCGTGTATTCTTTGCTGATTCAGGCCCTTGGAAGAGTTCAACCCGAGTTCCTGGATGATTGGAGAAATGTTTACAAATTTTGGGACGATGATCCTTCGAAGCAAATAATTAGAATCAAGCCCTTTTCCTGGCCTGCCCTTTCTCAAACCTTGGGAGCCAAAATCAAGCAAAGAGGGATTTCGCGCTGAGCTACCACAAACTATTTTTTGTCGCGAGGCCCATTTCAGCCATCCTAGGGGTGAATGAATTTATTATCTCATACATCAAATCAATGTACATTGATTGACGTCAATTTTTTTGTTTCGGAATAAAATCAAACCATGGTTGGAAAACGAACGTGATTTTTCTTCAAGCTTAAGATAACATGTCTTTGGGAGAATTTTTGAACATGAATGAAGGCGTTCGAGAAGCCAGCATCCTTCAGCGCATTCTGAAGAAAATCGGAGTGCCTGACTTGATAGAATCCCTGGCAAAGCGGATCTCGCTCAGCGATCTTCAGTCATTGCTCCTTGCTCTCTACAACAAACGCGCTACAACACTCACGCCAGCCGATGTGCTCAAGCAGTATAAGACAAATAGATTCGTAAGACTTTCTCGTTTTTCTTCGGCAGAAACCATGAAGTTCGACCTGATGGCGTTTTCCCTGCTGCCAAAAGGATTCGAGATTTTAGAACTGTCCCCAGTTTGTCCGCTGGGGACTTGTTCGGTCCTAGGCCCAGTCGATCAAAAGAACGCGCTCACCACGGTAAGAAACACTGAGGTCTGCTCAGACTCCACGAATGTGCTTGCCCTAGAAAGTGCCGCCAGAAAGATTGAATGCAAAAATGCCAAGCCTCCTGACTTGATAAAACTTTGTACAAGCCACCGATTAACAAGGGGCCAACTGTTCAAGGGACCCGCGTCATTTCCACATTTTCGGGTATTGAGCCTTACCACTTCCGGCCGCGACTGCGGCAACCTAGCTTTTGAAGTCGAGGCGATGATGGAGCATCTCGATTATTATTTGCAGGTCATTCAATCAGCGGGAGAATGTGGTTATCCTGCCAGGAATATTCGGGTTGAATTGATCCCTTTTGATTCCCATGGAGGCCTGGTTGCAGAGGAAAAAATTTTCGGCGAGTTACGTCCTCGGCACAAAGATGTCACCTTCATGGTTCATGCTGACACCGAAAGGGGTGGAAACTATTATGAACAATTTCGGTTTCACATATTTGCCACAAGCACGGATGGAACTGAATATTTCCTGGTTGACGGTGGATTGACAAAATGGATGCAGAAGTTAATGAATAATCGGAAAGAGCGTTTTATGATAAGCGGTATGGGTACCGAACGCTTTCTTTCATGTTTTAGAAAAAGTTAGTAAAAACAACGTTTTGTCTTGGAATTCCAATCGTATGGATATTTCACAAAGTGAATGAATACCGAGTTTCGTTGATCCACCTGACTGGGATGAAAATCAGTGGTAATGTCAATAAGTCGCTGAGCCTGACTCACTTCATTGAAGGCGCGACTTTGCTGGCGACGAGAGAAGGACGCATCGGAAAAGTTGGGAATGCGCAATCCTATTTCTTCGAAGCAGCACCGCTGAACAACTTCGGAGTGAAGTGGATGGAGGAGCATTTCAATGAAGGGCAAGGAAGCATTGCCTTCCATCGGATGGCAGATCGCCGCCGGTGAAGGCGATTGCGGATGCCTGTTATGGCAGTGAAGAAAACAACGAGTATGCTCAAAAACCCGGATTTGATACACTGAAAAAAATAAATTGCTTTGGTTTTTCCCTCATTTTTAGGGATAACTAAAAGGGACAGCCCCTTCCTGTGAGACAGCCCTTTATGTTTGAAAAAAATGGAGAACAGAAAATGAAGATGGTTGCGAAATTGTCGGAAAAATTCTGAAAACTGGTAAAAAAGCTGGGGGGCAAATCGAGGCCCTCTAGAATCGGAAAAAAAAGGACAAACGGACCCGAGATCAAAGTTGGATGGTTGTTAGGGTGGGCGGACGAGCAGTAATTGATGAGTGGTTCTCCAGTGATGCAGGTTTTAGGACGATTGGATTCTCAATCGGAGCTTCAATAGGGCAAGCAAATTTCTTTTTAAAAAAACTCCAGCGCTCGCTAGTTATATTATTATCTGTTTATGATGGAACAAGAAATGAAATTGAATCGTGCGTTAAAGGGAATTGTGGGTGTTTCTTTTGTTCTTTTTTCCCTTTGTAGATTTTTTTCTTATTTTCCCTAAATATTCTCACGATATTTGGTCAATTTTCGAAACTGGAGCCATGCAATGAGAGGAATAAAAAAAGGCCC
>JACPTH010000037.1:0-3974 GCA_016192885.1 bacterium
AATTCCCTTTACCCTTTTGATAAAGAATACGAATGTTTCGTTGCTAGAGCATATTAGGGCTGTGACCGGCGTATGCATGGGGATGGCGAAAGCGATAAAAAACATTATGGGTGATCGCTTCCCCATTGATTGGGATATTTTAGTTGCCGGGGCGCTCCTTCACGACGTAGGAAAACTTTTAGAATATAAAAGAGAGGGTGAACAATATGTCAAAAGCCTCTCCGGAACTCTTTTGCGGCACCCGTATAGCGGAGTACAAGTAGCCACTCTCGCGGGTCTTCCGGATGCCGTGTGCCACATTATCGCCAACCATAGCCATGAAGGCGATCACGGGAAGCGCACCACCGAAGGTATCCTTCTCCACCACGCCGATTTTACTACATTTGAACCTCTTAAACCTTAGAAAAATGAGAACCCGCTTTTTGAAAAAAGCCGGTTCTCATACTCTCCCGCAAAAACTTTTTGGCGACCCCTAAGCGGGGTTTGGGGCGCTGCCCCAATATAATTAAAGGAGCGTCTTATGGGTCAGACGATGGCTGAAAAAATTTTGGCGAAAGCTGCGGGAGTAAAAAGCGCCGCGCCGGGCGATTTGCTTGATGTTTACCCCCATGTCGCAATGTCTCATGAGAATGCCGGGTTGGTATCAAAGGTTTTTAAAACTATCGGAGTTTCGAGAGTTTGGGATCCGGAAAAAATCATAATCATTTTCGACCATCGCGTTCCGGCGGAATCCGATAAGACCGCCGCCGGGCAAAAAGCGGTTCGCGATTTCGTAAAGGCGCAAAACATTAAAAATTTTTACGATATAAACGTGGGGATCTGCCACCAAGTTCTTCCGGAAAACGGTCACGTGAGGCCTGGGGAAGTGTTGGTGGGAACCGACTCTCACACGACCACGCAAGGAGCTTTCGGGAATTTCGCCACCGGAATCGGGGCAACCGAAATGGCCGCGGTTTGGGCTACGGGAAAGCTTTGGATGATGGTTCCGGAGTCTATAAAAATCGTAACTCACGGAAAATTCCGCGACGGAGTATACGCTAAAGATTTAATCTTGTACATTATCGGAATGTTACGCGCTGACGGCGCCGATTACAAGTCGGTTGAGTTTTACGGTGAGGCGATCAGCGAAATGAGCGTTTCTTCACGAATGGTTCTCTGCAATCTTTCCATGGAAATGGGGGCAAAAAGCGCATTAGTACCCCCTGATGGAAAAACGCTGGACTTCGTGATGTCTGCAACTTCCATACCTTTTGAGGTTATTAAGGCCGACCCGGATGCTTCGTATCTTCAAACGATTGATATAGATCTAAGCGATCTAAGGCCGCAATTGGCTTGCGCTCATTCCGTCGATAACGTAAAAAAAGTTAGCGAAGTGGAGGGGACTCCGATTCATCAGGCGTTTTTAGGATCTTGTACAAACGGTCGGCTTGAGGATCTTGAGATCGGAGCCAAACTTCTTGCGGGAAAACGAATTCACCCGGATGTAAGATTGCTAATTATTCCAGCTTCCTGGAAGGTTTATCGAGAAGCCATTAAAAAGGGCCATATTGAAACATTCATTGACGCGGGGGCGGTGATCCTGAACCCCGGGTGCGGCCCATGTTTGGGGGCTCATCAAGGCTTGCTTGCTCCCGGAGAAAGATGCATAAGTTCAACCAATCGAAACTTTAAAGGGCGAATGGGAAGCACCGAATCCGAGGTTTATCTGGGTTCTCCCGCAACGGTGATAGCTTCGGCGATCGCCGGGAAAATCGTATCGCCGGAGGGAAAAGTATGAAGTATCACGGAAAAGCCTTCGCCTATGGTAATGACATAAACACCGACGTTATTTTTCCGGGCCGCTATCTGAATATTTTTGAGCCTTCCGAAATGGCAAAACACGCCATGGAAGATTTGGACAAAGAGTTTCTGGGTAAAATGGCCCCTGGCGATATCATTGTCGCGGGAAAATATTTTGGTTGCGGAAGTTCGCGCGAGCAAGCTGCATCCTGCCTAAAAGCCTCGGGAATTTCGGTGGTAATCGCCGAGAGCTTCGCAAGGATTTTCTATCGCAACGCAATAAATTTAGGTTTGGCGATAATGGTCTGCCCCGGAATTTCAGGCATGGTAAAATATGGAGACATTCTGGAGGTAGAACCAACCACCGGGCAAATTTTCAACAAATCGCAAGGCACAAGCGCTAATGCGAAGAGGCTTCCGCCCTTTATCCTTGAAATTCTTCAAGACGGCGGCCTTATCCCGCATTTGCAAAAATCGATAAAAAAGTAGCGGTGTTAAAGGAGAGCAAAGAAAAATGGCGAAATATCGGGTTGCGTGGCTCCCCGGCGATGGAGTAGGAATTGACGTCATGAACGCAGCCAAAGTCGTTTTGGATGCGGTTGGTTTTCAAGCATCATACGTTCATGGGGACATCGGATGGGAGTTTTGGCGCAGGGAAGGAAACCCCCTTCCCGAAAGAACTATCAAGATTTTGAAAGAGACCGATTGCGCTCTTTTTGGGGCCATCACTTCCAAGAACAAGGAAGAAGCGAAGAATGAGCTCGACCCTAAATTCAAGGATACGGGACTTTCTTACTTTTCCCCTATCGTAAGCATGAGGCAAATGCTTGACTTGTACTCTTGCGTGCGCCCTTGCCGCTCTTTCCCTAAAAATCCGTTGAATTACAAAGAGGGAATCGACATCACCGTATTCCGCGAAAACACAGAAGGGTTGTACGCGGGCATTGAGTTTCGTCCTATCCCTGAAGAACTTCGATCGATGCTAGAAAAGCACAGCAAAAAAATGGCGCATTTCAACAAATTCCCCGCGGAGGAAGTCGCGCTTTCGACGCGGATAATGACCAAACGCGGATGCGAGCGGATCATTAGAAAGGCGTTTGATTTCGCAAGAGCGAACAAGAAGCCGAGTGTTACTCTTGTGGAGAAACCCAATGTTCTTCGGGAAACCGGCGGATTAATGCTTCAAACCATGAAGCAGGTTTCCTCAGACTACCCTGAAATTTCTTGGAGCGAAGGAAACATTGACGCCATGTGCATGTGGTTATTAAAGAATCCTGACCGTTACCATGTTTTGGTTGCGGAAAACATGTTCGGCGACATTATTTCCGATCTTTGCGCCCAGCTCGTGGGAGGGTTAGGGTTTGCATACAGCGGTAACATCGGGGATAAATACGCGGTTTTTGAGCCGACCCACGGGTCCGCTCCAAAATATGCGGGAATGAACAAAGTTAATCCGCTTGCGACGATTCTGGCTTGCATGATGATGTTGGATTGGCTTGGCGAAAAAGAAAGGGCGATGCGGATTCAAAAGGCGGTGGAGTTAATCGTTCTGGAAGGAAAGGCCAGAACCTACGATATGGGAGGAAGTGCGTCTACAAGTGATATGGCAATTGCGGTGGTTGATACCTTAAAACGGGTTTAGCTCTTTGGAGATTCGAAACCCTTCAATGGCCGTAATTCTGATTTTTATTATTTCTGACTTCTGATAATCTAAGCGCTCACCATTGCTTCTAATCTTATTTTTCGCAGTTTCCGGCGCCCTTTTGGGTGCGGGATTTGGTTTTTTTTGGTTCGGGCCCAACCCGATGAAAATGGGAAGTTTAAGCGGAAGATATTTGGGAGGTTTTCCAATAATCGGAACGGTGTGTGGATTAATGCTTGTGCCGGGGATCCAAATCACATCTCAAGCCGCCGCTCTTTCCATTTTAATTGTCGCATTTTCATTTCTCGGGATGCTTCGCGATATTTACAAGACCGAATACAAGGTTATTCTTCCGTATCAAATTTTACTATTCATATTTGGAGCCATCGCAGGGATCCAAATCCCTCATTCCATTCGGTTGGTTGAAGTTTTGCTTTCGATTCTTTGGCCGGTCATAATCGTGCATTGTTTAAAGCTGGCTTCGCTAGTGTTTGAAATGCCTTTTATTTTGTGTTTGGAGTCGGGCCTAACCTTTCTTCTTTTTTTTGTCGGG
>JACPTH010000037.1:4000-5842 GCA_016192885.1 bacterium
AATGGCGACTCCACCCTGGGCGATTGTTTTTACTTTAGGGTTAATAATCGTCTCGGCTCTCATTTTGATTCCGGTACTTTTTGGAAGATACGTAATGATTGGGGATTCCGGGTTGTTTTCGTTGGGTTACCTTCTTGCGGGGGTTTCAATGTTGGGCTTTTCAAAAAGCTTGCTAATGTTTGGATTACTTATTCCATCAATGGTCACGGTTTATCCTTTCTTCATGATTTGCTTGCTTATTGTGACATCATATTTGGGAAATGAATTGTACCAAATGAATTTGAAAGATCGGCGAAGCTCGTATGCATGGACGCTTTCGCGAGAAAGATTAATTGTGTTTAGCGGTTTATTGTTCATAGTGTTGAACTTCGCAGGGTTGCTTGTTTCCATTCAAGCATCGTGGGAGGCCTACCTCGCGCTTTTACTGCTTTTCTTGGCATCCGGAGCGAGTTTTGCAAGGGCATTTGCGAAAAAGAAAATAGCTAATCCAAGTAATTGCGAGAATAAGTTCCGGGTTCTTGGACAGTGGATAGATATTATCTCCCCGGAGGAAACAATTGAACGCGTTTCCAAATTTCTTGAAAAACCGACCGGGGTTTTTCACATAGTAACGGCGGATTCCTTAGCGCTTCTGAGAGCTTATCGTAACCCTGAATTTTCGGGTATTATGTCGAGGGCCGGGCTAATCGTTCCGGATGGGGCCGGGCTTTCGTGGGCTATAGATTTTCTTGGTTCACCGATTACATCGAGGGTTCCGGGAGTCGCCCTTGTTTCTCAGCTATGTGAAAGGGCTTCGAGGAATAACTGGCCGGTTTATTTCCTCGGTGGTAACAACGGCATTGCCGCGAAATCCGCAAAAATTTTAAGCGATCGATTCCCAGGACTTAAAGTCTTAGGTACCCAATGCGGTTTTTTCCTCGAAGGATCCGAGGAAGAACATGCAATTATCCAAGAAATTCGCGATACCGCTCCCAAAATCTTATTTGTGGCGATGGGAGTTCCCAAGCAAGAGTATTTCATTAATCGAATGAGACTGCTTTTCCCACCTTTGGTTGCTATTGGAGTGGGGGGAAGTTTTGACGTAATTTCGGGAGTTTTGCCTCGCGCTCCGGTTTTGATGCAGCGATTCGCTTTGGAGTGGTTGTTCAGATTATGGAAAGAACCGCGAAGATTTCAGCGGATTTTATCTATTCCAAGATTTGTGATCGCCATTCTTCGAACAAAATGGAACGAAAATATTAAGAGTCCAAAATTTTCCTGACTTAAGTTGAATTTCTTTTTTCGCTAATATTTTTCAATGCCAGGAGATCATTTACAAATTCTTCGCCTGGTAGCCCTTTTTTGGCCAGAAGGCGATTAAGGATCGAGATTACATGTCGAATCTTTTTGGGGACAATGCGATAGAAAACATTTTTTCCGATTCGGCGGTCTTCAATTAAACCGATGTTTCTAAGGATCCCTAGGTGGTGCGAAGTTTGGGATTGTCCGAGAGCCAAAGCCCTTTGTATTTTTCCGACCCCGACTTCATTCTTGCACAAAAGATTTAACAAACGAATTCTTGTCGGATCGGCAAAAGCTAAAAACAGATAAAAAAAAATTTTTTCAGGCATTTTTTATTTTTTTTCTTCTTCCGAGCATTTTTATGAAAGCAAGAAACATTTCCAAATATCTCGAAAGGTATAATATCCTTTTCCGATTTGCCTGTCAAATCGAGAGACAATCAGACAGGGCAAACGTACACTTTTTTCAGGAGTGATCCAGCAATTCCCACTCTGCGTGCTGGTGTCTTCTTGAGACCTCCTTTGATTAATTTGATACTTCGTTTCCAGGAAGTTAAAGTAT
>JACPTH010000038.1 GCA_016192885.1 bacterium
AAATGTTATCTCACTATCTATATCGACACTGAAAAAAGAAAGGTTTAGAAGGAAAAACTTGTTTGGTCTAGCTCTAAGCCATTTGAAAAGCCCAAGGGCCTTTCATTTTATGGAATCTTGGGGAAAAATCAGTTCCCAAAAATCTTTTTATAAATGAAAATTAAAAAGATGAGCCCGAGGCCAACTTTGATTAATGTGGATGTCGGATTTTTTTCAAAATTGAACTTTATGGATTCAACCAATGTCGGGGAATATCCGATCCATCTTTCTAGCTCATCTGCATGAGTTTTGTATTGGGGAACGCCAAGGTATTTTGAGCTGATTATCCCCTTAAATTCAAATTCGTGATAGCGAAAGGTGATCGATTTATCCCCCGAAATGACTCCGTGAATCGAACAATACCAGTCAAAAATTTCCGGGCTTTTGTATACCAGGAAATATTTGCAATCCAGGGTCGGAGGAACAGGCTTCTTTGGAATATATTTCGAGGTTAGAGCCATATTAAAAACGTGTTCAAAGGTATCCCAGGTGGGCAAATCTTTGCTTCCCTCATTTATGTAATTGGAAAGACCCTCACGCAACATTTTCAAGTTGGACTTGCAGGCTAGAGCAATTTCAAAACTTGCGTCCGCAAAAGCCGCCAAATTAGCTTGAAGGAAAAAAAGAGAAAACGACAAAATTAGAAGGTTTCTTCGATCAGTTCCCATGATTACTTCCTAAAAATAATGTTTTATTCATTCTATTTTACTCTTCTTGACCAAAATGGCAACTGGCAGTAAAATAAATTTTTGAAATCAAGTTAGGATTTTGCGCCTATAGCTCAGGTGGATAGAGCACAGGATTCCTAATCCTGTGGCCCCTGGTTCGAGTCCAGGTAGGCGCAATGGTTTCGGCGCTTGGGTCTTGGGAGGGTTACAAAAGGTCTACAACATTTTAACCAGGTAAAGCACTTAAAACGCGAATGAGGTACTTGCTTCAGCGGGGGGATTTTTTCTACTTTAATCGAAGGATTCCGCAGGAATTACAGGCGCAATCCGGTTTACTTTTCTTAAAAAAAGCGAAAATCGGGAAAAAGCGATGCCTTTGTTTTTTTTAAAATTCATCGAGACTTTTGAGCCTTTTCTATAGCTTTGCTCCGGTGCCAATTTATGCTATGTTTTAGAAGAAAATGGCCGGATTAGCTCAAGAAAGAATGGATGTAAAACCTCTCCTTTTGCCTCATTTCCCTGATCTTGTTTTGGGGTTTCGCGGGGGAAAATTCTTCGTCGAAAAAATTCCAAGCTGGTTAAATGATTTGATCGGAACCGAACTAGGTTCCCTGTTGGGGAAACCGGTAAACGAAACTCTTGAGAAAATTATCCCAGGTATTTTAGAACTGGTTTCAAATGTCTTTCATGCCCAAACTCCAATAAACGGCTACAGTACAACCCTTTTCGACCGTTTTGGGGTTTCGCACAATGTTTCCTTAGAAGCGCAACTTATTCAAACCGAGAGCGGGCAATTAGCGGTTTCTGTTAAAATATTGGACAGATCTTTGGCTCGATTCGAAGTTCTCCCCCCTCCGATGGAAACCGCTTTTCATGGGGTTGTCGGGCAATCAGCTGGAATGCAGCGAGTTTTCAACAAAATCCGCATGTACGGCGTGGTGGATGCCCCGGTCCTAATTATGGGGGAAACCGGAACGGGCAAGGATGTGGTTGCTTCCGCCATTCACCAGGTCAGCAAAAGGGTTTCGCGACAGTTTATCGCGGTAAACTGTAGCGCAATTACCGAAACTCTTTTTGAGGCGGAGCTTTTTGGGCACGAAAAAGGCTCTTTCACCGGAGCTATTAGGGTCCACAAGGGAAGATTTGAACGCGCGGACCAAGGGACCCTTTTTCTTGACGAGATCGGTGATTTGCCCCTTGCATCCCAGACCAAACTTCTTCGCGTTCTCGAAGATAATACGATCGAACGTGTTGGAGGCGAAAAACCTATTCAAGTTAACGTTCGCGTGGTAGCCGCAACAAACCGAAACTTGGAAGAGGCGGTTCAAAAGCGTGAGTTTAGAAGCGACCTGTTCTATAGGATAAACGCATTGCAGATTTTTCTTCCGGCCCTAAGGGAAAGAGTTGATGATCTTCCCCTTTTAGTTTCCCATTTTATTAAGCAGTTAAACGAAAAATATCGGCGGCAAATTGTGTCACTAACCCCTGAAGCTCTCCACCTCTTAAAACAATACCACTGGCCGGGGAATATTAGAGAACTAAGAAATCTCCTTGAACGATTATTTGCAGAAAATGAAACCGATGTCATCGGAATTCGCTCGTTAAAAGAATGGGCCGAAGAGAGAATTTATTCCGCCGGAAACCGGCCTTACAATCCCAATGTTACTTTGCTTCCCTATCGCCAGCCTATACAGCTTTTCTCCTCGCGGGGCGACCAATCGCGGGCCGACAAAAAAACAACTGAAGATGAACATAACAAAGATGAGGAAGCGCGGATAATTGAAACTGAGAAGTATTCCGAACAACGCAAAGCAACAAGAAGAGTTGAAAAGCTTTCCGAAGAGGAAATAAAACAGGCATTCAAAAAAGCTGACGGAAACCTAACAAGGGCCGCTTTTATTCTTGGAGTTCACCGCGCAACTCTTTACAGACGGTTAAAAATATTATCTCTTAACAGATCGGATTTAACTTGACTTGACCTTTAAATTGGGTAACCCAAATTAAATTTAAGCAAGAAGGAATAGCGAATGGTTCTAATTTCTTGAAGCCATCTCAGTTTGGCGGCTTGTTTTTTATCACTCTGTCAACAGTGATGTTGGAGATTCTTCTCACAAGGATTTTTAGCGTCACTATGTGGTACCATTACGCTTTTTTTGCCATTTCCATCGCCATGTTTGGAATGACAGCGGGGGCATTGGCGGTTTTTCTGTTTCCCGATTTTTTCGTTTCACAAAATGCCTCCAGCCATCTTGCCTGGGGTTCGGTTTTATTTTCCATATCGGTTGTTATTAGCTTTTTAACGCATCTTTGCATTCCCTTTGTTCCTGATTTTTCTGTTTTAAAGTTTTACTCCCTTGCTCTTACCTGTTTGATCATTTCAGTTCCGTTTATTTTCAGCGGAATTTGCGTTTGTCTTGTATTAACAAAGTTCCCGCGTCAGGTCAGTGCCCTGTATGGAGTTGATCTTCTAGGGTCGGCATTCGGGTGCCTTGCGTTAGTTTTGACCTTGGATTCCACCGATGCCGCAACTTGCGTTTTGGTTATAGGTTTTCTTGGTTCATTTGGGGCAATTCTTTTTTCACGATGTTTGGAAAACCATTCCTTCCTAAAATGGGCGGCAATTGCTACTTTTATTTTTCTTGGAGGATTCGCATATTTTAACGCTGTACAAGCAGCTTACCAAACTCCGTTTCTTAGAATTCAATGGGTAAAAGCGAAATGGGAAGAACCAGGAATTTATGAGAAGTGGAATTCCTACTCCAGGGTTCGAGTTTCTGGAAACCCCGAGATTTTAACCCAGCCCAACGGATGGGGTTTAAGTTCTACTTATCCGCTTACAAAAGGAATTCGGCAATTGAACCTAGATATAGATGTTGTCGCGGCAACGATATTAACTTTTTTTGACGGGGATTTAAGCAAATTAGAGCATCTAAAATTCGACGTAACGAATTTCGTTCATTATCTTCGAAACCAAGCCAAGGTCCTGGTTATAGGGGCAGGAGGGGGAAGAGACATTCTTTCAGCGCTTTTATTTGGCCAAAATTCTGTCCTTGCAGTTGAAATGAACAACCATATTCTTGATATTGTGAATTACATTTTTGGCGATTTTACGGGGCACCTTGATAAAAACCCGAAAGTTTCCTTTGTGAACGACGAAGCCAGGAGTTACATTAGCAGGTTATCGGAAAAATTCGATATCGTTCAAATATCGTTGATAGATACCTGGGCGGCAACCGCCGCCGGAGCGTTCGTGCTTTCCGAGAATTCTCAAACGGAATTTTATCCGTTTCTCGATGGTACTTTACGGATAACCCGAGTGAAATGTACAGATTGACATCATTGGGAATTGCCGCTTTAAAGCAAAAAGGGATTTCAAACTTTAGAAGTCATCTTGTAATCATTAAAAGTAAAAGCCGGTCTAGTTCCCGGACTTCTCCTGAAATTGGAACCATGTTAATTAGCTTACAACCTTTTTCCTCGGGGGATTTTAGGACCATTGAGACGATCTGCAAACAAATGAAATTCGACATGATGTTAACTCCAACCTCCTGTTTAGACCCCATATTTGAGAAATTGACTTCGCCGTCCGAATATGAATCGGTAGTAGAGAACTATCCCATGAACCTTTCACCCCCCACTGATGACAGCCCCTTTTTCTTCCATATGGTTAGATTGCAGCATGCTTTTCGCAGCGACCTTTGGGATACGACTTTAATGTACTTTAATTCTCGCGCGATTATTGTATTAATTGTACTTACCGGAGTGATTTGCTGCATGGCATTCTTGTGCATTTTGCTTCCGGTGCTCTTTTCCCGTGAAAGGAAACCGTTCAAAAAAACGATCCCCTTAACTCTATTTTTTGGGGGAATAGGGCTGGGATATATGCTTGTTGAAATCTCCCTAATGCAAAAACTCATAATTTTTCTTGGCCATCCTACATATGGCCTTTCAGTGGTACTTTTCGCTCTTTTGATTTCCAGCGGTCTTGGAAGCTATTCCACTGAGTTTGCGTACTCAACCCCGATTCGGTCCGGTTTTATTCGATTGCCAATTCTTATTTTTATCTTATCTTTATTGGGAATCGCAGGGCCAAAAGCAATCAGCCATTATCAATATCTGGAAACTTGGAATCGAATGGTTGTTGCCGTAATAATAATTTTCCCGGCAGGTTTTTTCATGGGAATGGCTTTTCCCCTTGGAATGAAACTCGCGAATGAAACCCTTCCGAAATTTACCCCATGGTTTTGGGGGATAAATGGTGCCGCTTCAATTTCCGCGTCTGTTTTAGGAACCGCACTTTCTATCACCTCAGGAATTTCCGCGACATTTTACGTGGGTTTATTATGTTATCTTTTGGCATTTATCGGGTTTTGTTTCTCGCATCTCCGGAAATCCGGCCAAAAGTGTTGCATGAAAAGAAGATTAGAAAAAAGATGCGACGTCGCATGAAACGTCGCAAGATTTCAAATCCATATTCGCAAGCCATCAGCTATTTCCGGTCATCCTTCTAAAACAAACCTCCACGAGCTTTTTCATTGGGCCTAAATCCGTAATTTAAGTAATAACTGATAGGCGCGGTAAAAATGTTGCAAAAGCCCCCAAATGGATGGCACGCGTTTTGCTTTAACTTAAAATGACTAGGTTCAAACCAAAAACAACCAAAGTTGAGCAAAATTCAACTTCATCAAATTACCATAAAGGAGGTAGTAATATGAGTTTTTGGAAAATGTTTCAAGAATTGGAAGAGTTGAGACATGAAATGAGCGAAGCGGTTAAAGACATGGGGTTGGAGAAGTTTCCTAAGTCGGCTTTCTTGCCGGGAATTTCCGCAAGACGCTTTCCAATGGTCAACATTTCGGACGATCAGGACTCGGTTATTGTAGAAGCATTGGTACCAGGCTTAGATCCGGCCTCCTTGCAGGTTTCGGTGATTAGAAATACCCTAACCTTAAGCGGAGAAAAAGCTAGATCTAAAATTACCGAGGACGCTTATCATCGGTATGAAAGGGGAGCGGGAAAGTTCTCAAGGACCATTGAACTTCCGGTTGAAGTCGATCCGGATAAAGTTTCAGCGGAATACAAGAATGGGATACTCACAATCACCCTGCCGAAAACAGAATCTTCCAGACCAAGAAGCATTAAAGTACAAGTGAATTAAATGAGCAAAAAAAATGGAGGTATGACAATGGTTGAAAAGACGGTTCCGGCAATCCAAAGCGAAAAACAAGTTCCTTCTAGAGAAGTAACTCGAAATCCGGATCAATATGTCTCTCCGCTTTGCGATATCTTTGAGACTCCCGAGGGATTGACTGTGCAAGCTGATTTGCCTGGGGTCGAAAAGGGGGGGGTGGAGATAAAAGTTGAGAATGGGCTTCTTACAATTGAAGGAAAAATCCAGCTTCGACCGCAAAGGCAAAAATTGTTCGAAGAGTTTGCCCCCGTAAATTTTTTCAGGCAGTTTGAACTTCCAGAAAAGGTTGATCAAGAGAAAATTATGGCGGATTTAAAACATGGGGTTCTCACCTTAGTTCTTCCTCATGTTGAAAAACAAAAACCCCGCCAAATTGAAGTAACGGTTTCTTGATTTTGTAAAAAACCCCATGATTCCTTAAAGGCGTGCATCGCACGCCTTTTTTTTACAAAATCTAAAGGCCGAAGTTAATTGATTTCTTGATCGCGTTGAAACTTGAAGATTGTTTTGTTATGATTCTTTTTAGTCATGGCTCGTTAAGTTTTCTAATTGGGTTTTCATTCCGCCGGGGTGGTGAAACTGGCAAACACGTAAGATTCAGGATCTTATGCCTGTAATGGGTTTAGGGGTTCAAGTCCCCTCCTCGGCATTCTAGTAACCTTTTACCAAACCGCTAGGAAGATAAACCTTGCTGATAGCCGACAGCTGAACTTTTACAAAATCATTTCCCTCTTTACTTCCGAGAATGCGTATCGTATCAATTGTCAATCAAAGATTTGTTTGCTATGATTAGCATTAGTTATGTAAGGTTCATCGCAAAAAGGAGTAGTTAAATGAAAGTGAAGGGAATCCTTTTTTTGCCGGTTTGCTTTATGTTCATTATTTGTTTCGCATCCTTTCCGCTTATAGGACAAACCCCGTTTGATTCGGACAGCACGGTATCCGCTAATTTAAAGAAAACCAAATCGCCAGGAAGCGACTCTCAGATTTCTCCATCTGAAATTGACAACCTTCGAACGCAATCCCAGCAAAACCAATATTCAGGCGAGTTTGGAACAAAGCTTCTTTCCCCAAGAGTTTTACGGGGGAATGTGAAGTTTACTGACGATACAAAGAGCGTGGTTCGGGTTCCGCATTTTGAAAAAATCCTTGGGAGCCACGGGTGCAAAGTTATTCAAATAAACAAAGTGAAGGACAAAACCAAGGGCGGTTTTTTGGGGATCGGAAAGCGGGCATTTTTGAATGTCTCCGCTTCGCTTGAAGGAAAAGATTTTGTTATTCAAAAACTGGTTAGACACTATGGGGGCTCGGTAGGAAATGAGATTTCCAAAGGATCTTCTACAGAGGGGGCAGAATTTTCTGAATTGGTATCAGCCGAACAACAATCCGTAAAAGCTGAAGTTGCTATTTTAGAAATGGAATTGGAGATAGACAAATTATTGGTTGAATTTAATAACCAGGGAACCCTTTCAATTGGGAAAAAGAACGAGATTAATAAAAAAATCGAAGGGCTTCGGAATTCAATTGTCACAAAGAAGTCAGAAATAGCCGGCATCCAATCAAGCGTTCAACAGGGTTTGTTTGACTTAGGCGTATCCGCGTTAAACGCAAATGATTTTGAAAAAGCAATTTCTTTGTTTTCCTTCTCCGGGAAGGAAGATAATTCCATGAAATTTAACATGGGGTTGGCTTACAAAGGGCTGAAAAACTACGAAACCGCGATAAACTATTTTTCTTCAATTAATCCCACTAACAATGGAATTCTTTTAAACATTGCGGAAAGCCAACATCTATCTGGAAAATCCTGGGATGCGATCGATTCTCTTTTAAAAATTCTCTCCGTCTTTCAAAATTCCAAAGAGCAGGTTGAGGCGCTGAATAAATTAGATGAATGGAAATACCTACAAAGCAGCGAATTTCCAGGTTTGCCGGAAAAAGCTTCAAAAATATATGTCGAAAAAGCGATTATTGAAGGGTCTACAGATGATTATAAAAGAGGAGTTTCTCTAAAAACAAATGTTGAAAGCCTCCAGGATGCTTCTAACAAAATCGTGGGGGAATTCCAATCCAAATACAGCATTTCTCAAAATGACTTGGCTGCCGCGAGAAGAAAAAGTTCTGAACGATTTAACGCGGAAAGAAGCGCGGCCATAGCAAACCTTCAAAATTCTCGTCGAGAATATGATGATGCCTTTTTAAGAGCGGAAAGCGAATATCGCTATGAATTGGACTCGTTGGATTCCAAACTGCGAAGGGCGAGACTTAAGCTGGCTGATCTAGAGTCCGAATACGCAAAACAACGCCCATCCGGGAATACAGACCCTTACGGCGGAGGGTCTTCAGGTTCTAGCACCGACCCCTACGGTTCCAAAAAACCAAATTCTTCCACCGACCCATATGCGAAAAAACCTTCCACTTCAGGGACCACAGACCCTTACGGCGGCGGGTCTTCAGGCTCCGGCACCGACCCATACGGTGGCACCAACACTCCTACCGATCCTTATTCCTCCGGTGGCGGAGTTACTCAAGCTGACCTAGATTCCGCCAGAGCAAACGTTGAAAACTTGGAAAGATCTTACAGAAGATTTATTAGCGAAAAAGATCGGTTCATTAGTGAACGAACCTCTTCGGCGGCTTCTAAAGTTAAACTGGCTCAAGAGAATTATCAACGCTACGATCCAAGCAAACAAAACCAGTATGTTGAAGGGAGCCAAGATGTGGTTCATCAAAAGGCAGTAGTACAAGTAAATAAACAGAGGCTGACAAAAGTACAAGGGCTTGCTCGTTCAAGCGGTTATTAATCTCTGATTTCCCGCAGTCGGACGAAAATATTCGTCCGACTGTTTTTTTGGGGTTCAGGGGCTAGTTATCAGAAGGTTTTTTTCCTATACCGAAAAAAGTCCGGATAAAATTGGTATTTCTTTTTTTGAATCTTTCATCGGAAAATTGAAACGCTCTGAAATACTTTCATATACTCGCTCATCATCTAAGTGCCACCACCAAAAACGGGGATCCAAAGAGCGCGGAATTCGATTTTTGTCCATATGATGAAATAGAGGTGCTAGAGATTCAATTATGTAGTCCCTGTTTTTTAGGAAGGAATGGTCTAACAACCTAGCTTGCCTGCTTTCCCCAAGACCTTCTTCTTCAAGCCGTTCCCGAAGGGCGAACATCATTCTAGGACTTTTAGTGAAATTAATGGCGGGTTCCAATTGAAAAGGCTTTGGGGAAAAGCCAAAAAACCTCTTAAGGAATGAAAACATATACTCGTTTCTCCTCGCTCGAAAAATTCTAACTATTTCGAAATACTGACAGATATCTAGATCGACTCGGATGCCTTAGTTTTTGAATGGCTTGAAATTCTATTTGGCGAACTCGTTCTCGAGTCAATCCGAGCAATTTTCCAATTTCTTCGAGGGTATGGGAACGGGCGAATTGAAGGCCAAATCTGTGTTTAAGAACAATTTTTTCGCGCTCCGATAGAGTTGAGAAAACTTTTTGAATCTCATCGACAAGAGATTTTCGTTCAGAAATTACAAGGGGGTCGGAATCATGGTCGGGCACTACATCTCGAAGGTATAAATCGTCCTCAACGTCAACGGGGGTGGTATCCAAAGAGACCACCTGGGCGGTTTCAACCATGAATTTTCGTAAATCCTGAAGTTCCATTTCCGCGCCTACGGCAATTTCCTCAAGTTTGGGCCTTCGGTTGAGCTCTTTTGTTAAGGATTCTTCGATTTTTTTTAGTTTTAAACTTAGATGAACCCGACTCATGGGAATTCAGATAGGGTGGGTATAACGAGAAATTGTTTGAATGATCGCCTGCCTGATCCACCAAACCGCGTAAGAAATAAACCTAACATGGAAGGCTTGATCGAAACGTTTTGCGGCTTTCATTAAACCTAGGTTCCCCTCGGCGATTAAATCTTCGAACGGGACGTCATTGATAAACTGGTAGCGCTTCGCCACGGAAACCACAAACCGTAAATTAGTTAAAATCAACTTGGCTTCCGCTTTTCGGTCACCCTGCCTTACCCGTTTTAAAAGAAGTTCTTCTTCGGCTTTGGTAAGGGGAGGACAGCGCTTCAAATCACGAAAGTAACTTCTAATTAGTTCATCGGACCCAAGGGTTCGTTTTATTTTATCGTTCATCATTCAACCAAAATTTTGAAGTATTTGTCCAACAATTCGGGGGAATTTTTGATTTTTGATTGCTGATTTCCAATAGCACGACCTGAAGTAGTTTTTGGCAAATCATCCACCAATCGCATGATCCACAACCCAAATTTCAACGTTCGGGCTTTCAGCTCCCGTTCATCCACGAATCAGGCTTTCCTCCTCAAATC
>JACPTH010000039.1 GCA_016192885.1 bacterium
ACCGATGAAGATGTTCGTTTTTGGGCGATAAAAACTCTTGGAAAATTAGGTCCAAAAGCACAACGCTTCCTCCTGGAATCTTTACGAACGGGGAACAAAGAGCTTAGATACGTGATCGCAGCAGCTTTAGGCGAATCGGGCGACAAAAGAGTTATAAAGGTGCTGGTAGATTCACTGGCGGACCCTGATTGGACGATTCGAAAAAGCGCCATGCAGGCTCTTGCTGAAATCGGCGAAAATGCGATAGATCCGATGATTGAGGCATTGAAAGAACCAAATGATGAAATCCGAGACGGTTGTTTGACCGCTCTGATTCGCATTGGGGATCGCGCAATAATGCGATTGTTTGAATTTATTGAAAAAATTGACGATAATCAAAGATTCCTAATTCGAAAGGGAATGGTAAAACTCGGTTCCAAGGTGGTTGAACCGCTCGTAAGGCTATTCCGTTCAGGGAAACCCGAGATAATGTCATTTTCCGCCGCCACTCTTGGCGAGATAGGTAGTCCAAAAGCTGTTCCCGTATTGATCGAAGGGCTTTCCCATGATTCCTGGAATGTAAGAAGAAGTTGCGCCTATTCCCTAACGGATATAGGTGAAAAGGGAGTAGACCGAATCGCCGAAGCTCTTTCAAGCCCGAATGAAGATGTTCGGTATTGGGTTACGCGAATATTGGAGTCAATCGGAGAAGCGGGGATGGCCTACTTGGTAAGGGCATTATCAGACAAGAACAAAAATATCAGATATTTTGCAGCCAAGGCATTAAGCGGCTCCAACAATCCGGAGGTTATTAGATCGCTGATTCGCTCGCTCGGAGACCCTTCCTGGAGCGTTAGAAAAGCCGCCGCTGAAAGCATTACGAAACTTGAAGGCCTGAGCGTCGATCAACTTCTGAGAAATATTTCCAATGATAACGAAGATATTCGGTATTGGGTCGGAAATATTTTAAAGAATTCGGGAAAAAATCACCTTGACCAAATTCATCAACTGTTAAAAACAGGCGATCGCGAGGTCCGCCTTTTTGCCTGCCAGGCGTTGGGGGCAATTGGAGATCCGCGCTCAACCGATATGCTAATCGATGCCCTTCACGATGGGAACGAGTGGGGTCGAATTTATGCGGCGATTGCGCTCGGCCAAATTGGAGACGAAAGAGCAATTGTTCCTTTGATTCGGTGTCTTTCGGACAGAAACGCTGAAGTTCATCGAAACGTAATTGGAGCCTTCAGAAAGCTGGGGAAAAAAGTGTTTGAAACTTTGAATAAATGCGTCGAAAGCGAAGATTATTTTCTTCGCCGCAATTCCGCGATTGCGATTGGTGAAATGGATGAGGCAAGGGGAGAGGACCTTCTCCTGACCCTAATGGAAGACCCTGAAGAAAAAGTTCGTCAAGCCGCAGCCACGGCTTTAGGACGCTTTCCAAGCTTAAAATCTCACAGCATACTTGTTAACGCCTTAAAGGACAATTCCCAAACAGTTCGGAACCAGGTTGTTGCCTCCATTTCCATGCATGCTTTCCCTCAAGGGGTTCCTGTATTGTTTGAATTCCTTCAAAAGAGTAAAGAAGAGAGAGAACAAAAGATGGTTCGGCGGAATTTAATTGTAATGGCTCAAAGAAATCCAAATCTGTTTATCGAAATGTTCAAAAATGAGCAGGTTTCTTGGAGAACGATTTCCGCGGAGGCTTTGTTTGGGGTGGGATTTAATATCATTCCTTTGCTAACCGAAACCTTGGAGACCAAAAATTCCGATGAAACAACCTTATTTTGGTGCCAGAAAGTTTTAAAGAAAATTCGAAATCCGCAAGAACCTCTATTATGAAGAACTTCCCCGAAAGCTTACATGGGTGTAAGCTTTGAGGTGTGAGACGAAATAATCGAGATGTTTTAAAATCGAAGTTACCGGAGCAATTCGAGCGAGGAGTCAGGGGATCGAGATGAGCTGTCAGTGCGAATCAGAGAGAACTTTTGCCTTGGCCGAGAATTGCTGAAAAATGGACTTGCCAGTTGTATTTTTTCTCAAAGTGAGAAATAATGGGTTTCAAATTTAATTAATCTTCTTGGGCCAGTAAATCCCCAAACCGGTGAACAAATTGGGTTGATTTTTTCGATTCCGGACACAGATGTTGTGAGTGTCTTTTTACAGGTGGAGCGAGTTTGGCATTGGTTAAAAACACATAAGCTTAGTAATCGTGTATTTAAAGGCATTCGATAAATTTTCAAAGTAGAAAGTAATGCGTGGAGCGCTTTATCGGGTCGAGCCGGCTTTACCTTGGGTTTAAATGGAATTGGTATTATATGAGGTTTGAGCGGCCTAGCAAACGCTTGAAAAAGCAACCCTTAAGAGGGATTTCTTCAATTGACTTCCGTTCCTTATTCGACTTATACTGCTTTTGGCCAAGATTAAAAGACGTACTTTCAATTTGGAAGGAAACTTTTGTGAA
>JACPTH010000040.1 GCA_016192885.1 bacterium
AAAAACACCAAGGGAATCATCATTTTTACCGGCGCTTTCGCCGCTTCTTCTTCCGCCCTCTGCCTACGTCTTTCCCTTAATTGGTCGGATTGGATGCGAAGAACTTGGCCTATCGAAACTCCAAGTTGGTCAGCTTGAATTAGGGCAGAAACAAACGCGGACATGTCCGGGTGCCCCACTCGATCGGACATTTCTTTAAAAGCTTCGCGGCGCGATTGTCCCATTCGCATTTGGCGGAGAGTTAAACTAAACTCGTCCGGAATAGGACCTCGCATTTTTTCAACCACTTTGTCGCATGCCGCGTCAAAACCCAAACCTGCTTCGACCGCGACGGTCAGTAAATCTAAAACGTCAGGAAGCTGTCTCTGAACTTTATGAATGCGCTCGGCCACTTTTCGTTGAATGAACATTCTTGGTAACATTATTCCGAACATCGCCCCAATCGCTACTACAACAATGATTTGGCCGGATTTCCATCTCAAAACCAAACCAAAAGCTCCGCAAAGCGCGGGGAAAACCACCCTAACTAGATTTTGAATCACCACGTATTCCCCAACCGTCAACCCGCCAGGATAACCCGCCTGAGCAAGCATTTTTCTTAGGGAACTTTTTTGCGCCTTCTTCATTTCTTTTGGGTCGCGCTTCCCGGCTAAATTGGCAAGAAACGGCCTGATTACTCTATCAACGAAAGGCTTGTTGAGCTCCTCGTCGGGAATAGCGGTAATGGGCGTCTGGTTTGCCCCCATCATCGTCCCATCAAGTTGTGCCAAACGATCCTCAAGGCTGCTCCTAGCGCCTTGAGGAAAAAGAAGGATTATTACCAAGAACACAATGATTACTGCAAAAATCGCAAACAAAGTATTCATCTTCCTCTCTCCTACACCTCTATATCAACTATCTTCATAATAACGATCATTCCGATTACTTCCCAGAAAAGACCGAATACGACCACAAACCACCCGCGAAAACCGCCTCTCTTAAAGGTGAAAAGAGACATTATAAATTCAGGGTTAAGAAGATAAATCATTATCCCAATCCCAAAAGGTAAAACGCCGACCAAAAGCCCTGATACCTTTGCCTGAGCGGTTTTGGTTTGGATATCCCCTTTGATTTTCATTCGTTGGCGAATGGTGAACCCTATTTTATCAAGAATCTCGGCAAGGTTACCCCCTACCTGCCGTTGAATTAGAACTACCGTCGTTACTAAATCCCAGTCTTCACTCTCGACTCTCTCATTAAGAGCGTTTAGACAATCTTCAAGGTTTAACCCTAAGCTGTTTTCCTTGAGAACTCTCTTCAACTCCGACGACATGGGCGGCGGAGCTTCCCGAGCGACCATTTCCATCGCTTGGAGAAATGAATACCCTGCTTTCATCCCATTTGCAAGCATGATAAGCGTATCAAGAATTTGCCCGTTGAAAGCCGCAACCCTTTTCGATTTCTTTATTGCAATCCAAATCAAGGGAATAAAATAACCTATAACCGCAAACAGTACCCCAAAAACGATGCTCTGAAGAATTACCAAACCGAAAATTAAAGGAAAAACCACCGAAAGAAACTGAATTGCAACGAATTCGTTTGCCTTTAAAGGAATATCGGCTTTGGCAAGATTTTTTGCGATTCTAGTCGCTAGACCCTTCGGGGTAATTATTGTCCCGACATTCGCCAGCAGTTTCTTCCCAAAAGAGGCGCCCTTTTCGCCCCGCATTTCTTTAACCCAGTCACCTTCCGTGTCCCCGCTATCTATTGCTTTCTCTTCCGGGGTAGGCTCATCCTCCGGAGCGTAATCTTTTGCGGCCATCTGGCTTTCGGCCAAATAGGCTTCCATTCGTTTTCGTACGTCTTCGCCGGGGGGACGGCCAAAAATAAGGAATATTAAAAGAAACAAAAGAAAGGTTGCAACTCCGACGACCAGGACTAAAATTATTTGCACGAATCACCACCCCTTTGCAGTGTCGGTGAAAATGTTTGCAGCCAGATGAATTCCGGATTCTTCAAATTTCGATGCAAATTTTGGACGAATACCCGTAGGTTTTAATCGCCCGATTATCTTTCCCTTATCATCGATCCCCGATTGTTCAAATTTAAATATGTCCTGCATGACTATTTTATCGCCTTCCATCCCTTGAATCTCGGTCAAATAGGTTATTTTCCGTGAACCGTCTTTCAATCGCGATTGTTGTACAATCATGTGAACCGCGGAGGCTATTTGTTCCCGAATTGCCCGAACCGGAAGATCCATTCCGGCCATTAAAACCATGGTCTCAAGTCTCGCAAGCATGTCTCTTGGCGTATTTGCGTGGCCGGTGGTTAACGAACCGTCATGGCCGGTATTCATGGCTTGAAGCATGTCTAGCGCTTCTCCACCGCGGCATTCGCCGACTATTACGCGTTCAGGTCTCATTCTAAGCGTATTTTTAATCAATTCTCGCATGGGAACGGCGCCCTTTCCTTCAATATTCGCGGGGCGAGTCTCAAGCCGAACCACGTGCGGCTGCCTAAGTTGAAGTTCCGCGGCGTCTTCGCAAGTAATAATTCGCTCGTCTTCGGGAATAAACGAACTTAAAATGTTTAAAGTGGTGGTTTTTCCGCTGCCGGTTCCACCGGAAACAACAACGTTAAGACGAACTTTGATGCAAGCCTTAAGAAACTCCGCCATTTCAGCCGTAAGGGTTCCAAACCGAACCATGTCCTCGATTCCTAACGCTTCCTTTTTGAATTTCCTGATCGTTATGGTCGGCCCGTTTAACGCCAAAGGCGGTATTATTGCATTAACGCGTGAACCGTCAGGAAGTCGCGCGTCAACATATGGAACCGATTCGTCAATTCTGCGGCCTATGGGAGCGACAATTCGCTCAATGATTCTCATAACATGATCGTTATCCTTGAACTTTACGTCGGTTAAAATAAGCTTCCCTTTGCGCTCAATGTAAATTTGGAATGGCCCGTTTACCATGACTTCAGAAATTTCCTCTTGGTCAAGAAGCTTTTGGATCGGTCCAAACCCAATCATATCATCTAAAAGATGTTGAGAAAGCGTTTCAAGATCTCGCGAGGAAAGAACGATGTTTAACTTTTGCCCTTCTTCCTGAGCGGTCGAGAGAATGCGGTCGCGAAGCATCGCCCGCTTTTTATCTTGATTTGCCTCATTCATAATCGTTTGAGGCATATCGTCAATCAATTTGGAATGAACTTTTTCCTTTAAACGCTCAAACCCGGTAACCTCGCGGGTAATTGCAGTGTCAATAAACCCGGATTTTTCCGAAGGTTTTTTGTCTGCGTTTAAACGGTCAATCAACCCTGCCATAAATGTTTACCTCCTTGTCACGTTTTCGCGCCAAATAAAATTCGGCGAAGTTTAAAAAGAACGCTATCGTCGATCGCCTTTTTAGGGTCTTTTTCATCGACGCTAACCTGGCTTACGATTTTTTCAATCGCATTTGACAATGCGCTTTCAGGAAATTTTACCACAAACGGTTCTCCTTGGTTAAGAGACCGCTGAGCGGTTTCTGAATCCATCGGAATCGTGGCAAAAATTGGAATAGCCAAACCGGCCTCTATATCCTTACAATCGATTCCGACATTTTGAATTTCCTTGTTCAGAATAAGCTTTAACTTTTCCTTCTCAAAGGTGATATCGGAAAAAGTTTTGAGAACTAACTTGGTGTTTTTTAAAGAACTAATTTCAAGGGTCGCCGTAAGCAAAACCAAATCCGTTTGATCTAAAATCGCCAATTCGACCTCCCCGATATGCGGGGGAGTATCAATGATAATGAACTGATATCTAGGCAATGCCAATTCTAGAACTTGTTTGACGTTTTGAGCCTTGATCTCTTCCGCGAAAGCAGGTTCCGCAGGCGCCAACAAAAGGTGCAGACCGCTGGAATGTTGTGTGATGCTCCTTTCCAAACCTTGATAATCCATGTCTTCTTTTTTTATTAAAGTATAAAGGTTTTTTACCGGAGCCAGATTTAACGTACAAGCAACATCTCCAAACTGCAAGGAGCAATCGATTAGAAGGGTTTTTTTACCCTTCATCGCTAAATTTACGGCCAGATTAACCGCAAGGGTTGTTTTTCCAACCCCTCCTTTTGTTGAGAAAAACGTGAATACAAATGCTTTTGGGGAAGTAGCTTTTTCAAGTTCCAGGCGGTCCTTAACCCATTTATTAAACACGTTCTGAATGGTATCGATCAACTCGCTCGCGGAAAAAGGTTTAACCAAATAATCTTTCCCGCCGGCTTTCATCGCCCTTCGAAAATACTCCTGCTCGCTTTGGATTGACATAATTACCACTTGAATTTCCGGCCGTTCTTTTGCCAGGATTTCAGTGGCTTTTAACCCATCAAGCTTCGGCATATTTATGTCCATCAGAATGACATGTGGCGACAATTCCTTTGCGATTTTTAGAGCCTCTTCCCCGTCGCTGCACTCGCCTACTATTTCTATATTCCCTTGATTCGCGAGCATACGTCGAACGTTAGATCGAAGCTCGACCATGTCATCCGCAATTAACACCGTCACTCGTTGCGAAAGCATTTGAACCTCATTTGTAAATTGCTTCCTTGCTTAACTACTTGGATCCCTCTGGAAAATGAGAAGATTTTATCTTCTGAAAAAGATCATGCAACTGTTCAAGACGTTCGCTTCTCCTTGGAATCGGAACGGTTTCAAACTTTTTGCCCCGCATAGGGTCTTTTTCTTCCCCGACAACCTCGGGTGTTAATAGAATAATCAATTCATTTTCCCTTGAATCAACCGAGCGTGTCCTAAACAAGCGCCCAAGATAGGGAATTCGGGAAAGACCGGGAATCCCCTTTTCCGAAAAGTTTTTCGATGTGTTGATGAGACCGCCCAGGACGATTGTTTCTCCGTTAGGAATCTGAACGGTGGTCATTATGCTCCGTTTCAAAATATCCGGAGGTGAGTTGGCGCCCCGGGGGAAACTTGGTTCATCCTGCTTAGCGAAAACTGAAAACTTCAACTTTCCATCAAAGACATATAGGTCGCGAACCATAAGTTTAAGCGCCGCTTTGGCGGTGCTAAAACTCGGGTTTCTCCCGGTCGCGTCAACCCCGCTTTGATAAAGAATATCCTGACCTATGTTTACGAAAGCAAGCCCGGCATCGGTTTCAATAGTGGTCTCCGTTTCTACGTCGGTTTTTTCGTCCGTCCATCCTGCTTTGGCTATTTTTAGCGGGGTGGCGTTAGCATAAACCGTTAGCTTGGGGTTCGCCAAAACTTTTACCTTGCTCTTTTCTTCCCACATTCTAACATTAGCGGCGATTATTTCGAAGCGGTTAATGTTGTTGAATTTAAACGGGTTAGGCCAATTATCCACCGGAGCCCCCGGAACCTGAGCATCACCGCGAAAAACGTTACTGATGTTTTCTACGAATCGAATGCTACCTTGCGAAAGCCCGGTTTTTGAATCTTGAGCGCCGCCCCATTCAATTCCAAGGTCCCTCACATTGGTTCGATTTACTTGTAAAACATACGCCTGAAAAACAACTTGAATCGGGTTTTCTATTGTCACTAAATTGCTGAACTGCTTGACATCCCCGCCGGTTGAAAAACCGCGTACAACTTCCACCATATGAACGTAATCATTTTGGGTTTTTACGGTTCCTTCAAGGATTATTCGGGGTTGCAGCGCTGACACGGTACCTGTGGCTGCCTGGGGGGCGGAATCTTTTGCCAATGAATCTTTGCTTGGGTCCACCACCGTAACTTTAACGGTCGGAATATTTATCGCCGCCGCAATCTTCTGATCTAGCCCGACTGTTTGTTTAACCTCTATTAAATTTTGGATGGGGCGATCGGGAAGAAGGGATTTTAACACGTTGTAAGCTTCCTTCGACTTCTCCTCAGAAACTACTCCGCCTTTCAAAAAAACAACATCGGGAAAAGCCTGAAAGGAAACCTGGGGGTCCGGAAAAAGGGCGGAAAATTTTTGTTGAATGACGTCTATTTCCAAAAATGTTTCAACGTCATAAACCTGCCTGCCCGTTAAGTCCCAAATAATTAGTTGAGTAGTCGAGGGTTTGTCCCCGACACCGGAAATAATAATTTCATCATCCGCGACATTTAGGACTTCGATTACTCCTTCTTTTACCGCCATTACTTTTTTCACTCCGGAAACTTTCAGCGTGGTCGTCTTTCCAAGAGGGACAACCAATTTTTCCGCATGCAAAGAAGGAAGGCACAGAAAACAAAAAGAAAGGAAAATTGAAAGAGTAACAAAGAAATGTCCAAAAGTTAAACTTAATCTACCCGTTTTTTTCGAAATCATGCTGTCGGCTCCTACTCTGACTCAGGCTCATTTTCAGGAACTTTTGCGTTTTTTAAAGGATCAGGCTTTCTTTGAAAAACCGTTTCGTTTTCCCCTGATTTGGTCATTTCCACTCGACGACTTCCGTAGAAAACCTCGACCTTTTCCTCAATCGGCTCGACAATGGCAGGGGGAGGAGCAGGTTGCGGGGCGGAAACTACGCTCGGAGACTCTTCGGGTTTTTGCTCGCCATTACCAAGGTCAAACGCTTTAATCACATCTTTCTCAATTACGCCGGGGGTTTTGACCTTGTCGCCCTTTTCATTAGGATTTTTTAATACAAGTCTGAACGTGACCCCGCTGTCAAGGTAAACCAAACGCTCAAGTTCCTCAGGAGAAACCGCCAGGGTTACGAATTCAGCTTTCCCCGCCGGTAACGACGGAGTCGGGGAAGCAATTGCCATATCAAATTCATAGGAGTTTCCTACGGCAAGAATTAAAATGTCCTGTAAAACTATTTTTGTAACCGTGTCTTTGTTAAATGTGCTTGGCCTGAATGTGGCAATCACATCAACAATATCCCCCTGCTGTATAAAACCCGCCACTCCCCTCTCTTTGGAAACCGCTATGGTTACCGCCCGTTTTCCCTTGGGAATGGCGAAGGAAAGCGCTGGAATAGCGTCCCCCTCAAGTATTCTCTCGGGGGTCATTATGTCACCCGCCAAGATAGTAACGCTGGTGTATTTGTTCGTAATAGAGGCAATCGAGGAATAGGCTGAAGGTGGAACCGAGGAGGCGACTATCTCTTTAATGTCAAATAGTTGATCGACTGCTTGCCTATCCAGTTTTGTACGAGAAAGTATCTTGGTTTTTGCCACAACAACAGGGAGTGTCGGAATTTTCGGAGGCTCCGCGATAATTGGAGCAATTGGGGTAGGAACTATCTGTTGCTGTTGTTGAAGCTTGTTCCATAGCACCAGTGCGATAAAAAGGCTAAAAATTAACGCCACCACAATGGCTCTTTTGTTTACCACAGGCACTGATCCTCCTGACGGAAAGAAATAATTGGGAACGTACTATAACACATTTTTGGTTTACTGCAAACCTTCACCGTCCATGATCGACAATGTTTTAAATTTGATTAATACAAACTCAAGAAAAATTTAAACTTTAACGGTTTCGCAATCAAGAAAATTTACGCTCTAAAATGGCGAGAGCCTTCCATCCCAGCTCTCAGATAGAAGGCTCTTACAGAAGATTCCTAGTATAGGGCCACATCCCCGGGCTTAACAATGTAGCGAACAAATTTTCCGCGAACCTGTCCGGGTTGATATGTCCCAACATCCGTTCGAGAGTATTCCCACGGTTCCAAAAGGTCGAACTCGGCGAAACCAATTATTCGGGGTGAGGCCCCAAATGAATACGAAGCAGGGTTGTAAATCCCGTTGGGTTGATCTTCCCCCTGAAGATCATAGAGCGTTGAGGCGCTTGCGTTTTGAGGGTTGTTTATTCCGACTTCCGGCGGAACATCAACAATCGGGATAACAACGCGCCTGGTTGGAGGTATTCCGGCGACATGATAATCTACCGCCGTGCTGGTCGGCCCGGCCATATTCCCTGGTTTGGTGATTACCCGATCATTAATTTGGAGCGTCCCGCGATACCCGTATTTAAAACGATCGCTGTAATCATTCGCGCCACCCCCGGTGATGTTATCCGGGTCGATAGGCCCAAATTTGCTCTTTTGTTTGCCGGTAACCGAACTTGTAATTACCGAAACGCTCTCCTTGAGAGCCGATGAATGCAAAATTGCATTTAGAACTAACCGTTTACTGTTTACCTGGGGAAAACTTCCTCCTCCCAGGAAAATGAATTGTCCGGCGTCAAATTGACCACTAATGAATTTTGCGGAGTTACTGTCTATGCTTCCCAAAATATTTACTCCTGAACGGATTTTCGTGGAGGCAAACGAACTGGTCAACCCTGAAAACCCGGTCAAACCGCTTTGAAGATGGAAACCCGTAAAAGCGAAACAATCATTATATTGCCCCGCCGTGTCGGATGGAGAATTAACTAAATGCCTCATCCAAAGAGCCGCATCTAACGATTCCGCTGCAAGATCTTGAGCGAATAGCAGGTGGTTGGCAAGAACGTAATTCCGAATTTTATTCGCTACGTCTTGCTTGGCAATTTGATAGGAAGTATATGAACCCACGCCAACGTATCCTAAATTCGTTGCCCAAACTTTTTCAGGGTTTTTTCCGCCTGGAAAGGCGCCCTCGTCGTTTCCCATAAAATCTTCCTGGTGCATGAAAAGAAGGTCCACTCCTGAATTTAACGATCCGGTCAAAACCGCGTCATCATAAATTGTCGTGTTTTGATTCGTTTGATAATTGTCGTACCTCCCAGGAAGATACCCGCCATACGGAATTTGTGCCGTTTGTAGTAGCGTTTCAATAGCATCTGCGCTGGATTGCGATGTATAGACTTTGATCAGGGGCTGTTCGGTAAGGCGAATATCGTTGTCACCGACCGTGTCGTATATTGCATTGGCCTGTTCCGCGGTCAGCTCTTGATAGGAAATCCCTAGAGAATTTAACCTGTTCTTCATATCGGTTTGGTTTACAACCATGAACGAACCGCCTTGGTAGCCTAAAAGCCAATCGACCGGTTTGAGATCGCTTTGCCCTAACGCCCAATAAATCGCGCCATAGGCTTTCTGGTAAGCGGTATCGCTTGGTTGATTATTCATGGGAATTAAGAGTCTTGCGTAGCTACCTGGCGGAGTTGTTGCGGGAACGTAATTCCCGTTACCGCTCCCGAGTTTGAGAATGTATTCCCCGCCTGAGGCAAAACCCGAGGAAGGGTCAAAAAAATCTACTCCGTAAGTGCTTTTTGAAAGGTCCTTTAAATCTCCATGCGGGATTGCTAGAGGGAGAAGGCCAGCTCCCCCTGACCCGGCAAACCCGGGAAGGTCTTCGCCCCTTGCGGCGGAAACTTGTACCTGGGTATAGTTAAAAGCCTTCGCGAAAAACAAATCAACCGGCTGCTTAGAACTCACGTTAAGGGAATTATTTGGCCCAAAAATTACCTGAACATTCGTCATGTCCGCCTGGGTGTAACCGTTCTGTTTCATAACATCGACCACGCGCTGCTGAACCCCGGTTTTCTGAGTGTCGTTCAGAGGGCCGTTGTTGATTGCCATAAGGCGGTTCATTTCATCGAAACCGGCCTTCCAACCGGCATTTACGGCAGTCTGAAGTTTCGCGGAATTATAGTACATCCAACCGACATCAGTTACCAGAGCCAGTAAACCAAGCATGAAAAAACCGCCTGCCGCGGTAATTACCATTACAGCCCCGCGATTAAAGCAAGTCTTTCGATTTCGAATTTTCACGGATGCCCCCTCCTCACAAAAAGTTTGATTAGTCTATCAAAACCGTCCCAAACTTCAACAATAAAAAAAACTAAAAATAAAAAATAATATCTACAAAAATTAGGCGGTGGAAAATCCTGCACCAAAAGACCTAAATTAATTGCTCTCTAAAAAACTCTATTTAGGTAAAAATACATCCCCATTTGCGTTGTGTCAATTATTTTAAGTAATATAAAATGTATCCGGAGATGAAAATTTGATTAGTTTAGCTTCGTTTGAGGATTGGCGGGAAATTCAAATTTTGGAGCGAAAATGCTACCGTGAAATTGACGTTTTCAAATCGCACCAATTGAAACACCTCTTGCGCTCTAAAACCTGTGTTTCATTGGTTTACCGAAACTCAAAAATGGCGATTGTGGCGAATGTTATCGGACTATTGAGGTATTTTAAGATTCCTTCCGGAAGAATTTATAACATTGCAGTGTCCCCTGATTTCCAAAAAATGGGAATTGGGTCGGAATTGATTAAAAAAATAGAAAACTTCTTTGTAAAATCCGGAATGCTAAAAAGTTGTGCCGAAGTCCGTGTTTCTAACTTGGCATCTTCCGCGATGTTTATAAAAAGCGGCTATTTCCCTCTAAAAACACTCTTTAATTATTACCCGGACGGCGAAGATGGAATAAAACTTTGGAAAACCCTTTGAAAAAGAATAAACAAAAAAATCTAAACTTTTTACTCAAGGTTTTCCGTGGACGTGGGAAGAGATGCTTCAAACAAATCAATTTCAGAAGAAATTTTTACCGCGCCAGGGTCGCTAGCTAATTTGATTTTCCCCCTAAGTTCAGCCATTTTATCATCCCAACATCTTCCAGCCCCGGATGCCCCTGAACTCTGCATTCCCGCGAACCTGGACCTTATCACTTTATAGTAATCAAAGCTTTCCTCATACTTTTGAAGATTTACAAGGCAAATTGTAGCCCATGCATAAGCGTAATCTATATCCTTAGCATTGGGATAATCTCGAATGTTTTCTAAAAAAAATCCTAAAGCTGCTTCAAAATTAGGTTCGGTCGCCAGGGCCAGAGAAACTCCCTTGTGAAATTTTTCATAATCTTGGTTCCATTTTTCAAAGAAGATTTTCGGAGATTCACTTTCCAATTCTTTTGTACGCGCTTCCGCGCCTAGCGGGGAGGAAGAAAAACTCTTCTTTGCCCGCTCTTTTTGATAAACAGCCTTAAAAAAATTAAATGAAACGAAAGTTATGCAAATTCCAAAAGAAATAATCAGAATAATTTTTCGCATTTCTTTTCCTATTTCATGCAATAATTTGCACTTTCTACGTTTTTTTTCCGCTTTGAAAATTCATCGGCATCTTCAAAGGAAAAAACAACATGATGAAAAAGTTTGAAATAATTTGCTTTTTCACTTTGTTAGCAAAGATGGTCGAGCAACGGAATTGAAACGACGAATATGGTGAATGTTTTCGATTTTAGTATGTGCTTCAATTACATGAAATTAAAATGGAAAATAATACCTTTCTCATAGTATAATTAAGGCAGATTAGAATTAGTTGCCGCAGGAGTTGAAGATGGAGACTCTAAAAGTTGCGTCAGGGTCCAACCCCAAATCCGTTGCCGGTGCCATTGCAGCTGTTTTAGAACATGATTCAAAGGTCGAACTTCTCGCCGTCGGTGCGGGGGCCGTAAACCAAACTGTCAAGGCAATTGCCATTACGCGGGGTTATGTTGCCCCAAAAGGGACTGAATTGTTTGCGGTGATTTCGTTTGCCAAAATAGAAATTGACGGAAATGAAAAAACTGCCATCCGCTTTGTCGTCGAGGCCCATTAACTTTAACAAATTTGATTTAATAGAAAATCAATTTCCTTTGTTTTTTTCCTCTGTTAAAAGGTGCGTGTTTTTTCTTTTTTTCGCTTGTCGTCTTTTTGCATCTTTCGATACGATGAGCATTCCTGACCTTGAAAAAACGATAATAGACGACCCGGAAAACAAAGAAGCGTTACTGCAGCTTGGAATAAAATACAGCGTCGAAAAACAGTATTTAAAAGCTGTTGAAAAGTATTTCTCCCTTTTGAAAATCGACCCCGAAAATTTCCACGCTTATAACAATCTAGGCATCGTTTATAAAAAAGTAGGCCAATTCAAGGATAGCCTATTTTGCTACCAAAAAGCGCTAAAGATTAATCCGGACTATTATTGGATTCATTATAACATCGGCCTAGTTTTTGAATCTATGGGGCGAATGCAGGAAGCAAGAGAAGCCTACGGAAAAGCGCTTTCATTGAATCCGGAGTTTTCTCAAGCTTTGCAACGTTTAAGAGACCTCTCTGAAAGTACAGGTAAGGTTCCTAATCTCCCCGCTCCGCCTAGCATTGGGATTTTGGTTGTTGATTCGCCCGACCGCCAACCGGTCCTGAAATCTTTAAAAGGGCCCCCCGCCCCAATAAAGAAAGATCCTTCTCAAACTACCGATCTTTCAAGAAGCAATACAACAAAAATAGAGACTGAAAGAAAACCAACTCCCGAGAAGAAACCTGCTTCGTTTGTAAAATCTACCCGTGAGGGCCCGGGGAAAAGCTTTTACCAAAAGTCGATGGACTATCTTAAAAAGGAAGACCTTCCAAACGCAACCGAACAGTATGTTCGTTGCATCCTTGTCGATCGGGAATTCTTGGCTGAACCCGACAACGGCCTTATTCAAAAAACTCTCGACCTCCTTGAAGATCGCCCTAACAGCATGAGCGACGGCCTTTTTTTTCGCGGTTTTCTTCAAAGTATGCAGGGCAAGCGTGACAAATCTTTAAATGATCTGAAAACATATTTGGTTGAAAACCCAAAAGGGCCTTTTTGGGGAGATGGTAAGAAGATAGTAGATCGATTCGAGGCTGAAATAGCCGCACTAGAAGCCTCCCAAAGGGCAAAGGAAGCGGCAACCCGTTTCTCATCGCCTCCAACAATTGCTCTAAATGCCACATACACGCCTAGACCTGATGAATCATCAATAAAGAAAATGACTGTTGATGAGGTTCTTGAACAAGCCAAACAATTGGCTCGTGAAGGTCGGCAACGAGATGCCATTGTTACCCTAAGGACAAGCCTTGACCATGAACCAAATAACCCAAAGCTTCTCCTCGCGGCGGCTAATACTTATACGGATTTGCTCCTCCTCAACGGTGATATGGAGGCTGGGAAAATGGCTCGTGAAATTTTCGAGAAAATTTTGACCGTTGTAGCAAGCGACTCGAAAGAAGCGGGAATTGCCCAAAGCATGGTAAAAGAACTCTCCGGACGAATTAGATAAGATAAAACGAAATGGCTCTCAAATGCTCCCAAGTAATCAAATGGATAATTGCTGATTAATTCCAGGGTCATTTAATTCTCCCTGGCCTTGACGCGCAAAAACACCAATGTTACACTAACTCTCCAAAAGGCCTCCGATGAAAAAATCTCTAAAAACCTATCCCATGGCCCAACGGCATAACTTGGTACATTTAAAGGATTTTGGCCGGCTTCCGGAAGGAGGCTTTTCCGCAAGCAAATTTGTGGATTCAATTCCCAACATCCATGCGGGAGTCACCCTACGGAAAGTTATCGATTCTTTAATTCAAGCGCGGAAATCCAACCGCCCCGTACTTTTAGGAATGGGAGCCCATGTAATAAAATGCGGAGTTTCACCATATCTCATCAAGTTAATGGAAAGTTCCGCCCTTACCGGAATAGCCATGAATGGGGCCGCCGCCATCCACGATTTCGAATTGGCATACTTTGGTGAAACATCCGAAGATGTCGCTAAAGAGCTGAAGGAAGGCCGTTTTGGGTGCGTCGAAGAAACGGGAGCATGGATGAGCGAAACCATAGACAAAGGCGCCAAAGCAAATTTAGGTCTTGGGAAATGCCTTGTCATGGAAATCGATTCCAA